>JANTHQ010000245.1 GCA_024762375.1 Anaerolineaceae bacterium | reverse complement strand
AAATGAACCGCAAGGCCGAAATCAATCCTTTTTTCAGCAGAGTTATATGGAACAGAACGGAAAAATTATGGATTTGTTGAATTTACCATTGCGCGACACCCCGCTGGTATTTGTCGATACCGAAACTACCGGCCTGCGTCCCGATTTGGGGCATCGTGTGGTGGAAATTGCGGCACTGCGAACCAATGGTTTGCAGAAAGTTGAAGAATTTTCGGCGCTGGTGAACCCGCAGCGCACGCTCGACCCAGGTGCGATGGCCGTCAACGGCATCACTCCCGATATGGTGGCCGATGCACCCACATTTGCCGAAATTGTGCCCCGGTTGAACGAACTGTTCTCCGGCGCGGTGATTGTGGCCCATAACGCCCCATTCGACATGAAATTTTTGGAAACCGAATATCGCATTGCGGGCCAGCCATTTGAACCGGAAGTGATTCTCGACACACTGATGCTGGCTCGGCGGCAATATTATTTTCACAGCAACAGTTTGGGCAATATCGCCCGCACGCTGAATATTCCCACCCCCAACGCGCACCGCGCGCTCGGTGATGTGTTGACCACCTTTGCCGTTTTCCGCCGCTTTTCCGGCGATTTGACGCGCCAAAATCGCCCGCTGGTGCGAGATTGGGTGCGAATGCAGGGCGGTGTCATCTGGCGACCCAACGCGGGCGTCGAATCGCTGGCAGAAGACCACCCCATCCGCATCGCGCTGGCCCGGCAATTGAAACTGCACATCCAGTATCGTGCCAACGGCGGGCAAGTTACCGAACGAATCGTCGAACCGCGTGATTTTTCGGGACAGTATTTGGTCGCTTTTTGCCATTTGCGGCACGACCAGCGCACGTTTCGGCTGGATAATATCATTTCAATGGAAATTGTAGACGTATCATGAACCAATCGCCCATTAAAGCCATTCTGTTCGACATGGATGGCACGCTGATAAAACATACATGGCAATACGAGCAGATTACATCCGCATTGTTTGAAAAATTCGCCGATGCGCTCGCGCCGGTTACCCGCGACGAATTTTACAGCGTTTTCTGGACAAAAAACGTTGATATGTGGTATATGATGATTGATGGCGCGATTGATGGTGACACTGCTCAGCGATACAGTTATGTGAATACACTGCGCGCGTTGGGCAAAGAATTGGCGCTGGCAGATGAAATGGTGGCGGCGTGGGTTAAATTGGTGTTGGCAGAGGCATCACCATTTGAAGATACATTTTCAGTGCTGGAAACGCTGCGCCGAAAATACACGGTTGGCATTGTGACCAACGGTTTTTCGACCATGCAACGCGCCAAAATCAACCATTATGGGTTAGATGACCATGTGGATTTTTCGTTGGTATCGGAAGAAGTTGGTTTCCACAAGCCGGATGTACGAATTTTTGAAGCAGCGCTGCGTCGAGCCGGTAATGTTTTGCCGTCGCAGGCGGTTTTCATCGGCGACAATTTGACCACCGATATCGCCGGGGCATTGGCGAGCGGTATCCATCCCGTGTGGGTCGCGGGAACCGCCGACGGCACGCCGCCGGACGGTGTCGCCACCATTCAATCGCTCACCGATTTGCTCGCACTGCTGCCGAATATATAATTTTTCTGACTGCTGATGACTGAGGTGTTTTTTGCCTGTTTTGTCTGAATTGGGCGTAATTGCAATAACAACCGCGCTGATGCATGCGGTGTTGCTGGGGTATGTGCTCGTCAAGCGAGTTTTGCCGCGAACACTGCCGACGCTGTTTGCCGCATACCTGTTGATGGCGGCACTGTGGGATGTCGGAATTTTGGTGGACAACCTGCCCGCAATCAATTTTCCGCTGGCATATTTGTACCCGCTGTTACCGATGACCGTGCTGCTGTGGTTATACACGGTTCGTTTTTTGCCCGCGCCGGGCAAGCAATGGAAAATGTTCGCGCTGGCGGGCGGAACACTGGCAGTTATGGCGCTGATACAATTTTTGCCGTATCGAATGCCGTATTTGCCCATTCCGTTTTCCGGTGGCCGTTATTTCGACCGATTCACCATTGTTTTTTGGCTCGCAGTGGCCGTGGCCGGTTTTGTGATGGGCCATGCCCTGTGGCTCACCGACCATTTGCAGGCAACGCTGCACAGCCCGCGCCATCAAAACCGCGCCCGCCTGCTGAACATCGCGCTGGTGACAGCGTTAATCGGGCTGGCGATGGGGTTAATTCCCATCACCGCCGAAGTGGGGCTGGTGGTTCACTGGCTCGCTGCGCTGGAGCTGACGTACCTCTCTTTCAATCGCTATTTGCCGGACATCAAATATTCCGCCAAAGAAGTGCTTGGCTGGTTGGCTGTGACCATTTTAACCGCGACGGTATTTTTCGCCGTAATTTTGTTGTCGCACCAATGGGCATGGACATCGCCGGTGATGTGGGCGGCGTTGAGTAGCATCGTTTTGGCGGTACTTTATCCCGTTGTGCAGGCAACTTTGGGCGGGAGTATCCGCCGGATATTATTTGCGAATCAATACAATTCGGCAAACATCATCAAATCATACGTGCATGCCATCAATAGCTTGCTGCTATTGCAAGATTTAGTCAGCGTGTCGTTGACATTTATTGCGGCAAATTTAAAAATCGAACGGGGCGCGTTCTTTTTGCTGGAAAATGATACCGGCGACACGATGACGTTCGCAATCCATTCGAATTTAAATGGCGATTTGCCGCCTTTCATCCAATTGAAAAAAGATACCGCCATTACCCGCACACTGGTCGATGAAAAATTGCCACTGGCACAATTCGCACTCGATTTGGATGCCAGATATGCCGGCTGCGACCCGCAAGCAATTCAAGAAATGCGTGGCATGGGTTTTGAGCAATATTTTCCGGTTCACCGCAATGCGGCGATTGTGGGCATTTTGGCTCTGGGGCCGTTTTCAGACGGGCGAGATTACACATTACAGGACATCGAATTGCTGTCAACCATCGCCGAGCAAACGGCCATTGCACTGGAAAACGCACGGTTGTTTGAAGACATCCGCCATAATTTGCACGAAATTACCCGTATCAACAGCATGATGGACAACGTGTTTGCCAGCATCCAAAGTGGGGTGGTAACGGTAGATGTGCAAGACCGTATCATCGTCATCAACGATGCGGCATACCATATTTTCAATTTGCCGGATGATATCACCATCGGGACGCCGGTGGATCGGCTGTTTAAACATTTGCCCCAAACGCCATTGCCGGCGTTGCTGCGTGATGTGAAAACCACTTTTCGCAATTATAAAGGGTATGAAATTACGCAAGAAGTTCCGGGGCGCGGCGCGGTGAATCTCAGCGTGGATTTGAGCCCGATTCGGAATGCGCAGCGGGCTACCATCGGTGTGGCGATGGTGCTCAACGATTTGACCGAAAACCGAAAATTACAGGCGGTGCAGAACCTTTTCCGCAAATATCTGTCGCCGGCCGTGGTTGACCGTTTGCCAAACGACCCCGCCGAGTTGAAACTGGGCGGTCAGCGGCAGGATGTCACCATTCTGTTTGCCGATATCCGGGGGTTCAGTACTTTCAGTGAGCATAAAGACCCGGAAGACCTGATTACCGTGCTGAACAAATATCTCTCGCTGGCGGCAGAGGCAATTTTGGCATACGAAGGCACGCTCGATAAATTTGTCGGTGATGCAGTGATGGCGATTTTTAACGCACCGTTACCCCAACCCGACCATACGCTGCGCGCGGTGCGGGCGGCACTGGAAATGCAGCGCGCTATTGATAAATATCACGATATGATGGCCGAATATGCGCCGCAACTCAGTTTTGGCGTGGGCATTCATGTCGGCGAAGCGGTTATCGGCAATGTGGGCACACAATCGCGCATGGATTACACGGCCATCGGCGACGCGGTGAATTTGGCAAAACGCCTTCAAGAAAACACGCCCGGCGGGCGCATTCTGTTGAGTGCTGCCGCATACGAGCGTGTGAAAGATTCGGTAAATGCAGTACCGTATCGAGAATTGGTGGTCAAAGGCCGTGAAACCCCGGAGCAAACTTACGAACTGCTCGGTATTCGTTAGGGCGTGTTGACGTTTCATTGTTTGCCGAGATAAACGCATCCTGAGTAGCGGTTTGCGGAGCAAATCGCGTATCGAAGGGCGTTTATCCCGCCGATTTCCACCCTTCGATACGCCCTGCGGGC
>JANTHQ010000244.1 GCA_024762375.1 Anaerolineaceae bacterium | reverse complement strand
CCCCGCCGGCGATAACCACATCGCTCATGCCGACCATAATTTCATGCACGCCGTTGGCGATGGTTTGCAAGCCGGATGAACAAAAACGGTTGACGGTCATCGCGGGGACGGAAACGGGCAAACCGGCGCGCAGGGCGACGATGCGTGCGATGTTCAGCCCTTGCTGCCCTTCGGGCATGGCGCAACCGATGATGACGTCTTCAATTTCTTCCGGTTTCAACTGCGGAACTCGCTCCAACAGGTTTTTGATGACCATCGCGCCCATATCTTCCGGGCGATAATGGGCGAGTGTTCCTTTTACGGCTCTGCCGACCGCGGTTCGGGTAGCGGCAACGATTACTGCTTCTCGCATTTATGTCCTCCGTATGTTTCAGGCTTTTTATTTCAGGTTCAAAGTTTTATGTTTTGGGTTGGAGAGTGTTAATGTTTCATTGTTCCCGCCGATTTTCACCCTTCGATACGCCCTGCGGGCTACTCAGGGTGAGAAATCGGCAAACATCAACAGAACTCTCGCCATCGGTCATAAACAAATGACGAATGACGAGTGACGAATGACCAACTCAATTCCGCAACGGTTTTCCGTTTTGCAGCATGTGCCAAATTCGGGCGATGCTTTTTTCCTCTTTGGTCAGGGCGACAAATGCTTCTCGTTCCAAATCGAGGAAATACTGCTCGTCAACCCACGCGGGGGCGGATAAATTGCCACCGGCGATGATGTATGCCAGTTTTCTGCCGATGAGCAGGTCGTGGTCGCTGATGTAATTGCTCTGTCGCATCATCCACAGCCCGGTTTCCAGCGATGCCAGAATGTCGCGTCCGGCGGCGTACAGTTTCGGTGGGGCAGGGGGCACGTATCCTTCGCGAACCATGGACAGCACTTCCTGTTTCGCTTCATACAGCAGGAAATCGCGGTTCATGATGATGCGGTCGTTGTCGTCAAAGAAGCCGAGTTCTTTCGCTTCGGCGGCGCTGGTGCTGACCTTCGCCATGCCGATGGTTTCGAAAATGCGCTGTGCCAGCGGCAGCGGGTCAATATCTTTTGCCATTTGAACGCCTTTGGTCATCACCCGGCGGTTAAATTCTTTCATGCCACCACCGGCGGGAACCAGCCCGACGCCGACTTCCACCTGTCCGACATAACTTTCGGCGTGCACCACCCGCCGCGAACCGGCGAGCACGATTTCGCCGCCACCGCCGAGCACCATCCCGAACGGGGCGATGACCACCGGTTTGGGGCTGTATCGGAAGTCCATCAGTGCGTTTTGCAGGGTGGAAACCATTTGGTCAATTTGGTCGAACATTTCTTGTTGCGCCGCCACAGCGATGGCGAAAATGTTCGCCCCGGCACAGAAATGTTCGCCTTGATTGCCGACCACCAACCCGACATATTCATCGTTTTCGTCGAGCATTTTTCGCGCTTCAATCATCATCTGGGTCATATCGTCATCGATGGCGTTCATTTTGGAATGGAATTCCAGAAGCAGCACGCCGTCGCCCATATCGAGAATGCTGGCACTGTCGTTGCGTTTCAATTCTTTGCCATCGGCACGGAGTTGCGCGACACTGATTTTGCGCGGATCGGCGGGCAGGGGAACATACACTCGGCTCACCAAATCGTAATAGCCAATGGCGATGCCGTCTTTATATTGATAGAATGTTTCGTATCCATCGGCGAGCATATCTTTTACCCACTGGGCGACTACCAGCCCGTCGGCTTCCATGCGGGCGACGGTTTGTCTCACACCGAGCGAATCCCACAATTCGAAAGGACCGACTTCATAACTGAAACCCCAGCGCATGGCGTTATCAATGCCCACAAACGTGTCGGAAATTTCCGGCACTTTGGCGGCGGCATACATCAGTTGATAGCTGACGATTGCCCATGCCAGTTTGGCGGCGCGGTCGTCTTTCCATTCATCACTGAACAGTGCCCGCAGCCGAGCGCCCACACCTTCGATTTTTCGCACCGCGCCGATGGATTCGAATCGCACTTTGGTGGGCATTTCGTATTCCATCGTTTCGGGGTTCAATACCATGAAAACCCGTTTGCCGTCGGCGTCTTTCCCTTTTTTGTAAAAACCGGCGCCGGTTTTTCGCCCCAGCAGACCTTTTTCCATCATTTTTTCGATGACCGGATTGAGCGCGGTATCTTTCAAAATATCGCGGTATGGGTCATCTGGAATCAGGTCGTACAGGTTGTTTGCCACATGGGCGATGATATCCACGCCGACGAGGTCTTGCAGGCGGAAGGTGGCGGTTTTTGGGCGACCGATGATGGGCCCGGTGACGGCATCCACTTCTTCCACCGTGTAACCGTTTTTGAAGGCATAATCGGCAATGAATGCGCCGTCAATGCTCATCAGCCGGTTGCCGATGAAGTTGGGCGTGTCTTTGCAGTAAACGATGCCTTTGCCGAGTTGGGTTTCGCAGAAATCGGCGATGACTTTCACCGCGTCGGGGTCGCTGTCGGGGGTGCGGATGAGTTCCAGCAGTTTCATATAGCGCGGCGGGTTGAAGAAATGTGTGCCGAAAAAGTGTTTTTTGAATTCGTCGCTGCGCCCTTCGGCGATGGAAGCGATGGGGATACCGCTGGTGTTGGTGGTAACGATGGTGTTCGGCTTGCGGATTTTTTCCAGCCGTTCCATCAGTGCCTGTTTCGGTTCCAATTTTTCGATGATGACTTCGATGATCCAGTCCACATCTTCCAGCAGATGGAAGTCGTCTTCCAGATTACCGGGGGTGATGAGCGCCTCGGCGGATTTGCTCATCAAATTGGCGGGACGGGCTTTTTTCATCCGCTCAATGCCGCCCATCACAATGCTATTTCGCACTTCCGGGTCATCGAGTGTCAGCCCTTTTGCCTCCTGTTCCGGCGACAATTTAAAGGGGACGATGTCCAGCAGCACTACCGGATAGCCGGCGTTGGCGATGTGCGCCGCAATTGCCGCACCCATCGTCCCGGAGCCAATAACACCTACTTTTTGAATACGATAGCTCATATCTTTCTCCTTTGAAATGATAAATAGTTTGGCGCTTATGATTATTCAAAATAGAAAAATGTAATCCGTGACGCGTGAAAACGTGAAGCGTGATTTCACGCATCACGTACCACGCATCACAATTATTTTAACTGTGTTCGGTTGTAACCCAAAATTCTGCGAGCGACAATCAAGTGGTTGATTTGCCCCGTACCCTCGAAAATATCGTTGATTTTCGCATCGCGCATCCATTTTTCCACCAGCCAATCACGCGAATAACCGAGCGTACCGAGCAGTTCCACCGCTTTTTGGGTGACGAACGTAACGGCTTTCCCCGCTTTGGCTTTTGCCATACTCGCCTCGAGATTGTTTGGCAATTTTTGGTCCATCATCCACGCGGCGCGCAGTGTGAGCAGCCATGCTGCTTTCAGTTGCGCTTCCATTTCCATCACATCCTGTTCGATGGCGGTGAGTTGGTGGCGTGGCGCGGTATATCGAATTTCGATGCCTTCATTTTTCAGCGCATTTTTGGTGAATTCCAGCGCGGCGCGACCCACGCCCAGTGCGCTGGCAGCAACCAGCGGGCGAGAGGCATCAAAAGTTTTCATCACCCCTTTGAACCCTTTGGTTTTTTGGGTGGTTTTTACTTCCGGGTCGCCCAAAATGTTATCGTATGGAATGCGGCAGTCTTCAAAAACAATGGCGGCGGTATCGCTGGCTCGGATGCCGAGTTTTTCTTCGACTTTGGTAACTTTCATGCCGGGCGTGTTGGCTTCCACCACGAAACTTTTGATACCGCGACGGCCCGCACCGGGGTCAACCGTGGCCCATACCACCAAAATCCCATCTGATTTTTCGGCGGCCATTAACCCGTTGGTGACAAAGATTTTTTCGCCATTGAGCACCCATTCGTTCGTTTCGGGGTCCAGTCGAGCTGTGGTGCGGATGGCGGATGTGTCAGAACCGGCCTGTGGTTCGGTAATGGCCATGCCGCCCCATTTTGGCTCGCCGCCGGCAAAGCGAGTGAGAAACCGTTTTTTCTGTTCCGGTGTGCCCACGGCTTCAATGGCGGAACCTGCCAATGCCGACATCGGCAGGCAAAGGTAAATGCCCGCATCGCCCCACGACAGCCGTTCAATCATATAAACCAAACGCATATAATATTCGCTGGGGGCACCTTCTTTTTTCTCA
>JANTHQ010000243.1 GCA_024762375.1 Anaerolineaceae bacterium | reverse complement strand
TCACCTGCAAGCGCATATCGCTGGCAAATGATTCGCATGTGGCATTGGCAAATGCCGTGTTGAAAAAAGCATTGATATTGCCGGTAATCCGATTGTGATTGACTGATGCGCCGACCATCATAAAAACTTCTCCGTTGAAATACTCACTTTTGTGGTCTGCCTTTTCTTCCATCGCCAAATATTCTTCCGGCGAAATGTAGGTTTTTTCTCGCTGAAACATTCAACACCATCCTTTTGAAACCCAATCCTGTATGTCAGTATAATCAAAACCACCGGAGACTGGAAATTGGCGATTGAAGATTTTCGCCAATTACCAATTTCCAATCTCTGCTCAACCAATCACTCCGCCACCGTGAACACCCCGCCGTCGCCGCGACCGAACACTTCGGGGAAGTACATTTCTTCGGCGTGGGTGGGGATGACGCGGTACTGCCCCGGCAGGCTGGCGCGAATCTGGTAGGTGTATTCATACGTGCCTTTGGGCAGATAGGTGGCAAACAGCGCGGCTTTTTCGTCGCGCAATTCGCTGTGGCTGAAATACCACCAGCCCCAGCCATACGGATTCGGGCGATCGGTGCGATTCAATTCCGGCGCTTCGCCGACGACGCTGGTGGTCAGCAAACTGCGGTCGATGCCTTCCGTGCCGGCGGGGATGGGGTCTTCCACCAGCACATAATGCAGGTCGTGCGGGGCGATGAGCGTCAACTTCACGGTGATGATGTCGCCCACCCGCGCCGAGGTGATGGCGTGCCCGTCGGGGTCATCTGCCAGCGAGTATTGCCGCGCGACGATGATTCCCCGTTCCAGCGCTTTCACGTCTTCCACCGGCTTGTAATATTCCAGATGAGCGGTGTAATAAAGCCGCCCATCGGAGGCAGTTGCGCCGTCCGGCGGAGTGCGCTCAATCACCAGCCGGTTGACCGTGTCCGCCAGTAAATCGCGCACGGCGGCGGTCAGGCTGACGGGCCGGTCGATATTTGCCGCGTCCACCGCGCCCGCGCCGAGCGAATGCCCGTTCAGCGAGACATCCCACGCATACTTGCCGTTCAGTTCCCCGGTGGCAACCATCCAATCGGTCAGCCCGATGATGGCCCATGCGGTTTCCTGCGTGGTTTCCCATGTGCCGCCGTGTTCGCGCACCGACATCAGCCAGCGCACGGCATTCGGCGCGATGGCGTTCTGTGGGTCAATGCGACTCAACGCGGCGATGACGATGGCGGTGCTGCGGGTGTCGGTGTTCATATTGAAATAATCGGGGCGCGATTCTTCCCAGTGCGCCCCCGTTGCGCTGACGATGGCTTCGGCGGTGATGTCGCTGATGAGCGTTTCGGCGCGGTCGGGGTTTTTCGGTTCCAGCAGCCGGAACGCCATCGCCAGGTATGCTTTGCCGTATGTGTCCAGTTTTTCCCGCTGGTCGAACAGCGCCACCGTGCGCCCCAAATCGCCGTTGCCCGTTTCCGCCAGCACATACAGCATGAAGGCCTGCCGGTTCGCCGCCCAATTCGATTGCACATCTTTCGGGCTTTCCAGATGGTTCAGCAGGAATTTTGCGCCGCGCCGGATGACATCCGCTTCCACGGCGAAATCCGCTTTTTGCGCCTCGTCCATCCCCAACAGCACATACGCCGTCAGGTTCGGATTGCTTTTGTCCGCCGACCACCAGCCCCAGCCGCCATCGGTATTTTGGCGGGCGTACAATTTTTGCAGCCCCACCGAAACCAGATTCGGCAGTTTTTCCGCCAATTCAGGATTGTCCATGCCCAATTGCTGATAGGCGCGATAGGTGACCACATTCGGCAGGAAACGGCTGACGACCTGCTCGGTGCATTCGTATGGATAGTGTTCCAGATAATCCAGCCCGTCGCGCATACCGGCGGCGAGACTCGGTTCCAGCGTGACGGTCAACTGCCCCTGCGTGGGGTCGAAGCGTTGCGGCAGGGCGATACCCTCCAGCCGCGCGCCGTCCGCGTCGAGCACGCCTGCCGTGCCGACCGTTTCCGGCGTGCTGTGGCGATAGACGGGCAGGGTGATTTCCACCGCGTCCTCAAAGCCGCCCCCCTTCGCCCCGAAACGGAGCACGGCTTCATCTGCCAGCCCGATTTTCACCGGATAGACCACCGTCGCCGTGTCGCCCGCGCCGATGGTCAGCGTGCCGTTGGCGGGCGCGTCCATCAATTCCGCGCCGGCGGCTTCAAAAAGGGTGTCCACCGTCAGCGATTGTTTGGTATTGTTTTGCACAATCATCTTCAATTGCGCCTCATCGCCGACCACGAAAAAGCGCGGGGCGACCGGGCGCACCAGCAACGGTTTGGTGCTGACAATTTCGATGGAATCATCGCCGACCAGCGTATCTTTTGAAATGCCGCGCGCGGTCAGCACCCATGTGGTCAGATTGTCCGGCAGTTTGACCGATACCGAACCACGCCCGTCGGCGTTGGTGGCGAAATCCGCCAGCCAGAAAGCGGTGTCTTTAAATTCGCCGCGCACCGTTTCGAATGCCTGCTCGAAACCGCCGCCGCCCCCGCCTTTGGCCTCGCTGGCAACGGTGGCGTTCAGCCGTTCCGCCGAGAGGGTCAACCCCAGCGCGGTGCTGACGCCCAGCCCGCGCTCGCGCCAGAATCTATCCAGCAGCGAGCCGCCGTTATCCGGCGCGAGGGTCAGAATGGCTTTGTCCACCACCGCCAGCGAAAATTCTGCTTCCACCGGGTTGCCGTGCGCGTCCGTGGCGGTGATGTCATATTGCACCGTGTCGCCGGGCAAATAATTGTCGCGGTCGGCTTTCAGAGTGATATTGATTTCTTTTTCCGAAACGTCAATCGGCAGTTGGGCATAGCCCACTTTAAAACTCGGCACGGGATCATCGGGGGTGGACGGGTGCAGCACCACCACCGACACAAACATATTTGGCAGCATATCGGCGGTGATGGGGATTTGAATCTGTTCAGAGTTGGTGGGCAATTCCATCACGTCGGTTTGGTAGATGTGCCCCCGTTCCTGCGTGACCAGCACGCGCACTGTGCCGCTGTACGGGTGCGGAATCAGAATGGTTGCCACATCGCCGACGCGGTATTCTTTTTTGTCCGCCACCAACTCAATGCGGTCATTGTTTTCCTGCCGCCAGTTGATATATTCGCTGCCGGAAACCCACATAAAGGTGGATGATTGCACGCGGTTGCCCGCGCCATCCACGCCGAGGGCGACAACTTTGTACACCCCGCCCGTTTCGGGGACGAAACTCGCCTGTGCCGCACCGTCCGCGCCGGTAGTGACGGTCACGGTGGCGACGGGCGTGTCTTCCACCTGACTATCCCAGTAATAGCCGCCGCTGTCGCTCTGCACTTTCACGCTGTACCAGCGGTGCTCGTTGAACACCAGCGTAATTTCTTTTTGTGGAACGGGCTGGCTCTGCCAATCCACTGTCAGCACGTTGACCGCCGTATCTTCCCCCGCCGTGCCAACATATTTTTCAGGGCGCAATCCGACATAAAAATCCCCTTTGTGGACGATGGCGGTGGTGCGGTTCGACACCTGCTGGTTGCTGTCGGGGTCGGTGACGGTCACTTCCAGCGTGAATTGCTGGCTGGCAATCCGGTCGGCGATGTCGGCGGGCACTTCCAGCGAAAATGTGCCGTCGCTGTTCGTTTTTGCGTCCCCTTCCAGAATCAATTCGCCAAAACCGGGGATGTAATTGTCCGGCTGGTTGCGGGTGAAATCGTAATCGGTGAAATCATACCAGCCCTTGCCGGTATAGCGGAAGAAATAATCTTCCGTCAGCACGCTGTACCGGACGGGTGCGTTTTTCACCGCCCCGCCGAAAAAGTAACTCGCCTGCGCGGTGAGCAGAATCGTGTCGCCATTGCGGTATTCGGGTTTGTCGGTGGACACATCCACCAGAAATTCCTGTTTGCGGTACGCTGCCACCGAGAACCCCGCGCCGAATGAGTGGTCACCATACACCGCTTCGATGGAATAGCCGCCCAAATCGGCTTCATTCGCCAAATCGAATTGCCCGTTGAACGTGCCATTTTCATTCAGCGAAAATGTTTCGGCATAAATAACCTGCCCCTGCCAGTCGTACACCGTCACATCCACCGGACGCGGGTTCGGCAGGGAATAGTGGGCGTCATCATCTGCGCGGATGATACCTTTGAAAAACACGGTCTGTCCGGGGCGATAGAT
>JANTHQ010000242.1 GCA_024762375.1 Anaerolineaceae bacterium | reverse complement strand
TCTGTCATTCCGGAAATTCGCGCAGCGAATTGTCCGGAATCCACAGCGAAAAACTGTGGATTCCCGCCTTCGCGGGAATGACATACCAAAAATCTTCACGAAATAACCACAATTTCTCTTTTCGAGAAAAACTCCGAATTCAGGTTTAGATATCGTGTGCCACCGGGAGAAAACTATGTCGAAAAATCGTTTGCTCATTGTAGAAGATGAAAGTATTATCGCGATGGAATTGGCTTTCCGATTGGAGGACGTTGGCTACACGATGTTGGGCATCATCCCCAGCGGCGAAGAAGCCGTCGAAGCGATTGCCGAACTGCAACCGGAACTGGTTTTGATGGACATCCATCTGGAAGGTGAAATGGACGGCATCGCCGCTGCAGAAGCAATCCAAAAACAGTACGATATCCCCATCATCTTTCTCACCGCCCACACTGATGACACCACACTGGAACGCGCCAAAATCACCACCCCATACGGCTATCTCGTCAAACCTTTTCAGGAAAAAGAACTCGATATCGCCATCCAAATGGCACTTTACAAACATAAAATGGAACGCAAACTCCGCGAAAGCGAAGAGCGTCTGCGGTTGGTGGTCGAGAGCGGCAATGATGTGGTTATCGTTACCGATGCTGACGGCACGATTACCTATTTTCACGCCGCGTCAAAACTCGGTCCCCCCCCCGATGATATCATCGGTAAAACGCCGGCAGCATTTTTGCCCGCCAGAAACGCCCAGCAATGGATGGAAAACATTCGGCGAGTGGCAGAAAGCGGCAATCCCATTACCCAAGAAAGCGCTGTAGAATGGCAAGGGGAAGAACTGTGGTTTAACACCCATATGTACCCACTCCGCAACCCCCTCGGCGAAATTACCGGCATTGCAACTGTGGCACGCGATGTTTCGGAAATAAAGCGGTTGAAAGGCATTTTGCCGGTGTGTGCATGGTGCGGGAAAAAGATAAAAGATGAAGAAGGCCACTGGGTGCGGCTCGATATGTACATTGCCACCCACACCGATGCCACCGTTTCTCACGGGATGTGCGATGAATGCCAACAACAATTTTCCAAAACACTTTAACAGCCGGTGGTGGAAATATTGGCGCTCGCTGACCACCCCACTGGCAACCAACCCGATTGACACCCAGCGCGAATATGTTCTGCGCGTCATCCTGCTAATCGGGCAAATAGTCAGCTATCCGCTCATTCCGCTGTACATCGTCGGTTTGTTTGCCGGATGGTTTCCGCCGGCGCTGCCCATTGCAATTTCTGCGGTCAGTATTTCGCTCACCATCGGCTGGCTTTTGACAATTAAAGGGCATTGGAAATCTGCGCGGTTCATTCCAATTTTAGCGGCGTATGGGGTAGCACTTTATGTATCTGTCGCCTACAACACCGGGGTCGTCAGTGGGTTATCGTATGCATTGGCGGTGTTTACCGCAGCCATTTTGGTACGCGGTTACGTGCCCTGGCTAACAGCGGCCATCGTTGGCGCCAGCATCGTCGGCGTAGAGTGGCTGCGCTGGCAGGGTATTCTGCCCCCGGCGGTGCGGTATACCGATTTTTTCGCCGCCAGCAACGCCACCACATTGTTTCATTTGCTGCTGCTCATCATCCTCAGCTACTTTTTCGTGCGCGAATATCAGCGTTCATATTTAACAGCGCACCGTCAATCGAAATTACTGGAAGCCGCAAACAAAAAACTCACCGCCGAAATTGAACAGCGCATCCACGCCGAAACCCAATTGCAGGCATCGCTGGCAGAAAAAGAACTCTTACTGCGTGAAATTCACCACCGGGTGAAAAACAATTTGCAAACCATCGCCAGCCTGCTGTATCTGCAAGCCCGTCAAACCGACCAGCCCGACGCGCTGGATGCCCTGCAAAACAGTTACGACCGCGTGCAATCGATGGCACTCATCCATCAACAACTTTACCAAACCACCGATTTGGGACACATTGACCTGCAAAAATATGTTGACCATCTGCTGCGGCAGCTGAGACAGTCGTTCCGCAGCGATGCCCGCGTCCGTTTCCACACCGATATCGAACCGATAAATTTCAATCTCGACACCATCATCCCCATCGGTTTAATTTTGAACGAACTGATTTCAAACGCCATGAAACACGCCTTCCCCAACAATCAGCCGGGCGAAATCCACGTGACGTTTCACCGCGATGGTGACCGCTATGCCCTAACGGTGTTCGACACCGGCGACGGGTTATCCGATGCACAGAAAACCGCCCTCGCCGAGCAGGGCGTCTCGGCGCTGGCAAATGGCAGTTTGGGACTGCAACTGGTTCAGCAACTCACCCGGCAGCTTCACGGCACGCTCACAGTTTCTACCGAACCGCATACAATGTTTACCATCACATTTTAAGGGGGCGCAATGGCACAACTCATAAAACGGCACTGGGAGCACTATACCACGCCCCATTCACCCGTGCCCGATGATGCGCGCAAAGAATATATCACTCGCATCGTTTTCTATTTTGCCACCGTGTTCAATGCGCCCGCGCTGCTGGTCTCCACCATCGCTTACGCGGCACATCTCATTCCGCCAAATGTACCCATTGCCAGCTTTTTGGCTGCCATTTTGCTTTTTGTCGGCTGGCGGTTGATTTTTCGGGAACAGTGGCAAATTGTTCGCTATGGGTTGATTGGTTACACGTATTTGGTGGCACTTTACATTTTAATTTCTTACGGGTTTTCTGTGCCGGCGACGCTGTTTTTTGTTGCCGCCATCCTTTTCGCTGCTATGGTGACGCCGCCGCAAGCACTGTGGATAACCACCGCCTTATCGGCAATAGCAATACTGGCCATTGCGTATGCGGAACATCTGGGGCTGGTAACGTATGACAAACCACTCAACGTCAGTTTCAGCGCGAATGTCATCGTGGTCATTTTGCTTTTTGGCGGCATCGGTGCGCTGCTGCATTTTTTAACCCGACAATTTGAAACGGCGCTCATCCAAGCCGAAGCCAACGCACAGGAATTGAAAGCCTATCAAACCCATTTGGAACAATTGGTCGCCGAGCGCACCACGCAATTGCAAACAGAGGTTGCAGTGCGCCGAGAAACTCAAGAGCGTCTGGAACTAGCGCTGGAGGGGGGAAAACTTGGCTCGTGGGATTGGGATATCACCACCGGAAACGTCATCGTCAATGAACAGTGGGCAACCATGCTGGGATATTCACGCGAAGAATTGGGAACCGTCACTTTTGACACGTGGGCAAGTTTAACCCACCCGGATGATGTCGGCGCTGTTATTGCCGCGCTGATGGCATATACCCAAAACGAAACGCCATCTTACGAAGCGGAACATCGGCTGCGGCAAAAAAATGGGGAATGGTTGTGGGTGCTCACGCGTGGAAAAATCGTTGCTACCGATGATAACGGGCATCCGGTGCGCATTGTCGGCATCCATCAAGATATCGACGAGCGAAAACGGGCAGAAAACGCGCTTCGTGCCAGCGAGAGAAAACTGACAAAGGCGCAGCGCATCGCCAAATTGGGTTATTGGGAATGGGATATTTCCAGTGGACACCTTGAATGGGGTCAGGATACCCAACAGATTTTTGGCCTTCGGATTGATGACTTCGGCGCAACACCGGAAAATTTTTTGAAATTTGTCCATCCCGATGATGTTGAAATGCTGGTGACCCGTTTTCAGGATGCGTTCTCCGCCGGGCTGTCCGGAATCAGCATCCGTCACCGTGTCGTTCTGCCCTCAATGGCAACGCGAATGGTGCACGAAGATGTTGAACTCATATACGATGATGAAAATAATCCACTGTATGCCTTCGGGGTGGCACACGATATTACCGAACAGTGGCAAGCAGAGGAAGAAGTGAAAGCATCGTTGGCAGAAAAAGTGGTGCTATTGAAAGAAATTCACCATCGAGTAAAAAACAATTTGCAGATTATCGCCAGTCTGCTCTATCTGCAATCTCGCAAAACCGACCACCCCGCCGCGCTGGAAGTGCTGGAAGATAGTTACGGGCGCGTGCAATCGATGGCGCTGGTTCACGAAACGCTGTACCAATCGGGAAATCTGGCTGCCATCGAATTTGAAAAATACGTGCACTCGCTGACAACCAACCTGCGACAAACCTTCGCAGCACACGGCCAATCGCCACCCGATATTCAGGTTGACATTGACGGCATCACGCTGGATATTGACACGGCCATTCCGT
>JANTHQ010000241.1 GCA_024762375.1 Anaerolineaceae bacterium | reverse complement strand
CCGGTGTTCGTGCAGAATTTGGCGCGCTTCTTCCATGGTGATGTCGGGGCCGGCAGTCAAAATTTCATCCGGCGGGGTCATCACCGAGTGAACCGGCGCGGTATCATCCGGTGCAAGCCGCACATCGCGCTGGGTTATCAACCCGATGAGTGTTTCGCCGCCGTTGGTCACCACCAGCCCGCCGACATCATATTGCCGCATCAACTGTTTGGCGCGTCCCACTGTTTCATTTTGGTTGATGGAACGCGGATGATCGACTATAAATCCTTCAGCGCGTTTAACCTGCTCAACCTGCGCCACCTGCTGTTCGATGGTCATAAAACGGTGGATGATACCGATACCGCCCGCCCGCGCCATAGCAATCGCCATGTTGGCTTCGGTGACGGTGTCCATATTCGCGCTGATAACCGGAATGTGCAGCCGAATGTTCGGTGTGAGGTGGGTGGACGTGTCCACATCGTTACGCGATGCAATCGGCGAGCGCTGCGGAACCAGCAGCACGTCGTCGAATGTTAATGCCTTTTGTTGCCTGATTTTCATTTTTGAACCCTCGACTTTTTTCTGATAGAACACAGATTGTACAGATTACGCTGATTTTTTCTGTGAAAATCCGTTTCATCCGTGACATCTGGGTTCCATTTTCCCCGCAACCGATTTTATCACACCCGATACAAAATATCAATGTACCGTTTCAGCAGGTCATCCACCATACCGCGCATGGGAAGGGTTGCTGCCAACCCGTACACCGGCGCCATCGTCCCCATCTCCCGCGGATGGTCTTTCACATACGCCACCGATTCCCGCAAATCGGACACGAATCGCGCCGCGACACCGGGTTGGGTGTGCCGCAGCGTGATGGCAATATGCACCGCCGACGGTTTGTGCAGGCCGTTCAAACTCCAGCCGCGCCGGGTCATCTGCTCCATAATCTGATACACATTCAGCGTGTCGGACGCAAAGGCAATTACCCACAGCGGGTTGCCCAAAATGCGCAATTCCGGAATTTCGGCAATGCCCTGTTTGATGGTTTCTGCCGTTTCCAAAATGCGCCGCGCCGCGTCCAAATAGCCTTCTTCGCCGATGGAAACGAGCGCCGCCCACCCTGCCGCGCTGAGCGCCCCGGGTCGGCTGCCGGCAAATGTCGGCGAAAAATACAGCCCGCCCGCCCATTCGCTGGTGGTGTAATATTGAAATCGCCGCAGCGCCGCACCGCGATACATCACCACCGATGTGCCTTTGGCGGCGTAGCCGTATTTGTGCGTGTCCGCGCTCATGGATGTGACCCCCGGCAGGCGGAAATCGAATGGCGGCACGGGATAGCCCAGTTTTTCGGCAAAAGGGAGGACGAATCCGCCCAAACATGCATCGGTATGGAAACCGATTCCGCGCTGCCGCGCCAACTCCGAAAGTTCGGTGATGGGGTCAATTACCCCATGCGGAAAAGATGGCGCGCTGCCGACCATCACGATGGTGTTGCGGCTGATGGCTTTTTTGGCGGCGCGCACATCCGCGCGGAAATTTTCATCCACCGGAATTTCCACCCGTTTGATACCAAAATACTGCGCGGCTTTTTCAAACGCAGCGTGCGCCGTGCGCGGCACAATCATTTCGGGGTGGCGAATACCTTTTGTTTCCCGCGCCCAATCGCGATACGTTTTCATGGCGAGCAGAATGCTTTCCGTGCCGCCGGATGACACCGTGCCGCAAATGCCATTTTCGCCGCCAACCTGCGCCGCGCCGAGCATGCGGGCGGTCATCGCCACCATTTCCGCCTCAAATTTGGTGGTGGACGGGAATATATCGGCGTGCAGCGGGTTGCTCTGCGAGTTGAGCGCGTATGCCCGGTTCAGAAATTCGATGTGGGCGGGATCGCCGTGATAGACCGCGCCGGAGACGAACCCCTCTGCCCAGCGCGCCGATTCGCGCTGTTGCAGAGTCTCCATCTGCGCCAAAATTTCGCCGCGCGGAATGCCATCGGCGGGCAAGCGGTCGTGCGCGGGGAATTCGGCGGCATACGGTTTCAGGTCGGATTCCAGTTCCGCCAACAGCGAGTCATATTCGCGCTCGATACGCCGCCGCACGGCGGGAATGCGTTTCAATCGCCGTTCCAGCAGTCGCATCACCGGCGCAGGAATCCATTTCAGTTTTTGGGAAAGGGATACAATGTCCATAGGTTGTTCCGGGTTTCAGGTTTCAGGTTCAAGGTTCAAAGTTGCAGGGTTGCAAATCTCACTTTTCCATCTGCTCACTCTTTTCGGGTTTCAAGTTTCAAGTCCAAAGTCTCACCGGCTCACTCTCTCACTTTCTCACCGGCTCACTTTCCCGCCTGTTTTCGGTTCAGCCGTGCATAAATGGGGTGATTGCGTTTGTAAATTTCGCGGAAGGTGGCAAATTGCTCGTCATACATTTCGGCGCGGGCATCATTGGGCATATATGTGTGCGCGATTTTGATATGGCGCGCCAAATCTTCAAACGAACCATACCCCAGCCCTACCACCGCGAGCATCGCCGCACCGCGCACATTCGCCAAAATCGGGTCGGCGACCTGCCGCACGGTGCGCTGGAGCACATCGGCGTGAATCTGACACCAGATGTCGGAATTTGCGCCGCCGCCAATCATGTTGACGCTGCGAAATTCCCGCCCGGCGAATTTTTCGACATACCCCAGCAGCCAGCGGGCATTCAGCGCCACCCCCTCAAACACGGCGCGGATGAAATGTTCGCGGGTGGTGTTCAGCGACACATTGTAAAATCCGCCGCGCACGGTATGGTCTTCCACCGGCGTGCGCTCGCCGTACAGCCACGGGGTGAACATGATGCCGCCGCTCCCGGCGGGCGTACGTTCCACAATTCTGTCGAAAAGCTGATATACGTTTTCCTGGCCAGTTTCGGCCAGCAATTCATCCGGGTGGAACAGAATATTATCTTTCAGAAAATTGAGGCATGCCCCCGCCGTTTCCTGCTCATTCGCAATCAGATACCGTTCCGGAATGGCGGACGGCAGCGACGCCATATTGTGCAGAATATCGGTTTTTTTGAACGGCACATGGCACGTCAGCCACGCCGATGTGCCGATATACAGATGCGCCTGAAAATCTCGCACCGCGCCCGACCCCAGTGCCGCCGATTGCACATCCGGCGTGCCGAGCACCACCTGCGCCGCCGGGGTAATGCCGAGTTCCGCCGCTGCTTCGGGCGTGACATGCCCCAGCACATCCACCGCGCGGTGCAAATCGGGCAGTTTTTCACGCTCGATAGTCGCCATATCTAACAAGCGGCCATCGTAATCCACCTGCGTCAAATCGCGGTTATCGGTGACCCAGTGCAGGGCAATCGAATCGTATGACGCGGCAAACTGCCCGGTCAGTTTCAAATTGAGATAATCTTTCGGTTCCAGAAATTTGTGGGTGCGGCGATAAATTTCGTGGTGGCGGTGTTTGATAAACAGAATATGGGCGATGGAATCTTTGCCCGCCTGCCCCGGAATGCCGCCGGTGAGTCGTAACCAGCGCGGGAGTTTTTCCACGCCATAACCTTCGATAGTAATGCGCCCACCGGAAATTTGTTTGACATACGGCGCGCCGCGCGAATCCATCCAGATGATGGCGTTCATCAGCGGTTTGCCGTCGGCATCCACCGCCACCGTCCCCGACCACTGCGCCGTGCAGGCGACACCCACCACCGATTCGGGCGCGGCGGCGGTTTCCGACATCACCCGGCGGGCGGCGGTGGTGATGGCACGCCACCAATCGGCGGGGTTCTGCTCCGCACCGCCATCGGGGAGCAGCGTCAGCGGGGTTGGCTCGAATGTGTGGTGGACAATCTCGCCGTCGGTGGTTACCAGCGCCACTTTCGGTCCCGATGTGCCAAGGTCAATTGCCAAAATGTACGATTGGGCAGGCATCGTCACCTCCGTGAATTTCGGGTTGTGTGACAAGAGTCAGGTTAGCGTAGTTTGGGCGTAGTTTATGAGTCAAGTTAAACGGTTACCATTATGATACACTAAAATCGCAAGCTATTCAATTCCTTTTTCTCCTCCTTTTGATGAGCGCCGTGATGCCAGAGCACGGCGCTTTTCGATTCTATTCCTCTCCCGTCGCTAACATGACTCCCTCCCCCTGACAGGGGGAGGTCTGGGGAGGGGGTCACTCGTCATTCGCCGTTCGCGATGCAAAATGCGGGGGACACCCCCACCGCCCCC
>JANTHQ010000240.1 GCA_024762375.1 Anaerolineaceae bacterium | reverse complement strand
AATTCTGCACTTGACATTCCCGTCAACCTGTGCTACATTGTGTCCAATGTAATATTTTTGAGCCGAGAAGCTCTCAACCACACCGCAGAATTTTTCTGCGTGGGCGTTGAGGGCTTTTTTGTTTACTACTATTTTTTACAATGGAAAAGGAGATTTCCCAATGGCAAAAAAACCGAGTGATGTTATCAAAATGGCAAAAGAGGTGAAATTTGTGGATTTCCGCTTCACCGATTTGATTGGCACATGGCAGCATTTCAGCGTGCCCGCCGGGATGGTGGATGAAGATATGTTCGATGACGGGCTGGGTTTCGACGGCTCATCGGTGCGCGGATTTCAGGACATTCACGAATCGGACATGATTCTCATCCCCGATGCAGATACCGCTTTTGTTGACCCGGTGCTCGATGTGCCGACACTGGCAATCATCTGCGATATTTTCGACCCCATCACCCGCCAGCCGTACAGCCGCGACCCGCGCTATATCGCCAAAAAAGCCGAGGCGTACCTGAAACAGACCGGCATCGCCGATACCAGTTTTTGGGGGCCCGAAGCGGAGTTCTTCCTGTTTAACGATGTTCGCTACAGCAGTGGTACCAACGCGGCATACTACCATATCGACAGCCAAGAAGCGTGGTGGAACAGCGGCAAAGAGTTGGGGCCAAACTTCGGGGCGCAGATACCCGCCAAACGCGGCTATTTTCCCACGCCGCCCGCCGACCAATTGCAGGATATCCGCAGCGAAATTGTGCTCGCGTTGGAAGCTGCCGGGGTAACGGTGGAATTGCATCACCATGAAGTTGCCACCGCCGGACAAAGCGAAATCGACCTGCGGTTCGATACCCTCACCCGCATGGCAGACAAAATTATGATTTACAAATATATCGTCAAAAATGTGGCACGAAAATTCGGGCTGACCGCCACATTCATGCCCAAACCGCTTTTCGGCGATAATGGCAGCGGGATGCACGTGCATCAAAGTTTGTGGAAAGGCGACAAAAATGTTTTTTATGATGAAGCCGGTTATGCCCAACTTTCTGCCGCCGCGAAAAACTATATCGGCGGATTGCTGAATCACGGCTCATCGGTGCTGGCATTTGCCGCGCCGACCACCAACTCATATAAACGACTCGTGCCCGGTTTTGAAGCACCGGTGAATCTGGCATTCAGCCAGCGAAACCGCTCCGCCATTTGCCGCATTCCGGTATATTCCAGCAGCCCAAAGGCAAAACGAGTGGAATTCCGCGCCCCCGACCCCAGCGCGAACCCGTATCTGGCTTTTGCCGCGCTGCTGCTCGCCGGGCTGGACGGCATTCAAGCGCAAACCGACCCCGGTTTGCCGATGGATGTTGACCTGTATGACCTGCCGCCGGAGGAATTTGCCAAAGTGAAACAAGTGCCCGATTCGCTGGCAAAAGTGCTCGACGTGCTGGACAGCGACCACGATTACCTGCTGGCGGGCGATGTTTTCACCCCCGATGTGCTGGAAAATTGGATTGGGTACAAACGCGAAATGGAAATTGACCCCATTCGTATGCGCCCGCACCCGTATGAGTTCAATCTGTATTTTGATATTTAACCGAAAAAGAAAGGGATAGGGATAGGGATAGAAAAACCACCCCTATCCCTATCTCTATCTCTGTCACCCTCCCTTTCCCAAATTTCCCAGCCTCATTTATAATACCCCACATGGGAAAACCGAGTCTCACCCCCGCCGATTGCCAATTGCTGCTGGCACAGAACCCGCCCACCGAAACATTCGGCGCGGCGTTGGCAACCGCCGGGTTCACCGAAAAAAAGACCGCATGGGAACGTTTGCGCCGGCTGGCGCACGCCGCCGATACCCCCTGCAAATTTGTCGCTGTGCTGTTGGCACAACTGTCTCCCACAGCCGACCCCGACCGCGTGCTGGTAAATTTGGAACGGCTAGCAACCAACTTCCCCGACCCCGCCGACCTGCTGCGCACGCTCACCGAAAATCCGCGTGCGCTGGAAATTCTGGTCACGGTAATGGCAGGCAGCCAATTTCTCACCGAAATTTTGCTGCGCACCCCCGCCTATTTTTCGCAGCTGGTGGCGCACCACAATTTGTCGCAGGTGAAAACTCGCGCCGATTTTGAATCGCGCATCGCCGCCGAAATTGCCCCCCACCCCACCGCCGATGCCCGGCTCGATGCCCTGCGCCGGTTTCAGCGATGGCAGTATCTGCGCATCGGCACATGCGATTTGCTGGGGTTGTTCGACATGCCCACCGTCACCGAACAACTGTCGCGGCTGGCAGACACACTCACCCAAACCGCACTGAATATCGTCGCCGCCGATACCGGCATCAACCCCGACGGGTTCGCCGTGCTGGCAATGGGCAAACTCGGCGGGGAAGAATTGAATTACAGTTCCGATATTGACCTGCTGTTCATCAGCGCCACCGCCGATGACCGCTATCTGCGGCTCGGCAAACGGCTCATTGATGCGCTGACTCGCGTCTCTGCGGAAGGTTTTTTGTACCGGGTGGATATGCGTCTGCGCCCGTGGGGAAAGGTCGGCGCGCTGGTCACATCGGTAGAAACCTATCTCAACTACCTGCACCGCCATGCTCAATTGTGGGAAAAACAGGCGCTGCTCAAAGCGCGCGTCATCGCCGGGGACGAACCACTGGGCAGCGATTTTCTTCAGCAAGCCGAACCCATCATTTTTGCGCCCGATGCGGAAACCGTGCAAGCCGATGTGCGTGCCATGAAAACCCGCATCGAATCGAATTTGCGAAAAAAGGGACGCGGCTGGGGCGAAGTGAAACTCGGCGCGGGTTCCATCCGCGATATTGAATTTTTGACCCAGTACCTGCAATTGGCGCACGGCGATACCCACCCCGATGTCCGCAGCCGGAACACGCTCGACGGGCTGGCGCGGCTCACCGCACACGGATTCCTTTCGGCAGATGAGCACCGTGTTTTGAGCGAAGGCTACACGTTTCTGCGCTCGGTGGAACATTGGCTGCAGATGATGCACTTTCGGCAGACGCACACCCTGCCCACCGATGCTGCCGCGCTGACCGCGCTGGCACAGCGATTGGGTTTTGCCGGGGATGACGCCGGCGTGCATCTGGTTGACCATTACACTCGCCACACCGAAGCCATTCGCGCCGTGTATCGCCGCCATTTTTTCCCGGAAGAATCGCGCACGGAACCGAAACCCGATTCGGCAGTGGTGGAACGCCATCTGGCGCGGCTCGCTCCGGCATACGCCACCACCTTTCCCGAACCCGATATCGCCCGGCACGCCGCACTGGCAGGCAATCTCCGCCCCGACCATCTGGCAGAAGTGGATGCGCTCCCGCTGGCAGACAATCGCTGGCAGGTCACGGTCGTCGCCTTCGATTATTTGGGCGAATTGTCGCTCATCTGCGGGCTATTTTTCGCGCACGGGTTCGACATTCACAGCGGCAACGTGTTCACCTACCGCCCCCCCGCCGAAACTGCCGCCGACCGCCGCCGAAAAATTGTGGATGTGTTCGTGGTCAGCCCCACCGCCACCGGGCAAACCGTCTCGTCCGAACTGTGGCAGCAATATGCCGCCGAATTGCAATCGCTGCTGAAGTTGCTGGAACGGGGCGATGTTTCGGCGGCACAGGGAAAACTGGCGGAACGGCTCGCCGGGCTGTACCGCCGCGCACAAGTCGATTCGCCGCGCATGTATCCCATCGACATTGAAATTGACAACACCAGCGAAAAACATCGCACCGTGCTGCGCATCGATACGGTGGACACGGTCGGATTTCTGTACGAATTGACGAACGCGCTGGCACTGGCGGGGATGCACATCGCGCGTATGTCCATCGGCACGGCGGGCAAACGCGTTTCTGACATGCTGCACATCACCGATGCACACGGAAAGAAAATCACCAACCCGCAAACACTGCGCGAACTCCGCGCCGCCATCGTGTTGACCAAACATTTTACGCATATGCTCCCCCGTTCACCGAATCCGGCGGCGGCGCTGCTGCGGTTTCGGCAATTTCTGCGCCAACTTTTCGCCCGGCCAAACTGGACCGAGGAATTGGTATCGCTGGAACAGCCGACAGTGCTTTCTGCCCTGACGCAATTGCTCGGCGTGAGCGATTTTCTGTGGACGGATTTTCTGCGGATGCAGCACGAAAATCTATTCCCCGTGCTGCGCGATTCGGCAGAATTGGCTACACGCAAAACAAAA
>JANTHQ010000239.1 GCA_024762375.1 Anaerolineaceae bacterium | reverse complement strand
AAAAATGCTGGCAAACGAAAACTTTGTCGGCAAAGCGCCCGCTGCCGTGGTTGACCGCGAGCGGGCCAAACTGGCAGATTTGCAAGCGCAGGCGGCAAAACTCCGCGAGCGATTGGCATCGCTGCGTGAATAGCGAAAAATGAAACGTGAAAAAGGGGTGAGGGGAGTTTCGATTGAGTGAGCCAAATCTCAATCTCTCCCCTGCTCACTTTTTCACTTTCAATCTTCACTGTTCGTTATTCGTTTTTCATTACTCAGTTGTGCTTCCATCTCTTCCAGCAGATGCAAGTGGTGTTCGCGGCAGTGAGGGCAACTGTTCAAATGAATGCGCGCCACATCCTGCAACTGAATAAATTCCGGCTTTTCCATCTTCGCCGGGGTGAGTGCTGAAACTTCTACCAGATATTCCAGCAGCTCGAAACATTCATCACAATCTAGGGTCGCTTTTTCCTTTTTTTGAATCAGATTGAGCAGTGTTTGCCACAGTGGGCGCATAATTGAAGCCTCGTCGCCAAATTTGGTTTGTTTTTCAGACACATTTTCGTCTGAAAATCTTACGCTATTTTTATTGCATTTGCCCCTGAAATTTGGTATGGTACATGAGGTGAATCCTTTTCAAAACAGTTTTTTTTCAGGGGGTGGGAATGGCTAAAAAAGTCCTCGGATACACACAGTTGCAATGGACATGCCCTGCCTGCGGCACACAAAATCGTGGCACAGCCAGATTTTGCATTAACTGCGGCACAGCACAGCCGGAAGATGTAGAATTCCATCAAGCCAGCCACGAACAAATTCTGACCGATATTGAAACGGTGAAAAAGGCGAAAGCGGGCGCGGATATTTACTGTTTTTATTGCGGCACGCGCAACCCCGCCGATGCCACTCACTGCAGTCAGTGCGGCGCCGATCTTTCGCAGGGCACACGGCGAGAGAGCGGCAAAGTCGTCGGCGCTTTTCAAGAATCGTCTGCGGTGGAAAAAATTCCGTGCTCATCCTGTGGCGAAATGGTCGATCCGGATGCGGCGACCTGTCCGCACTGTGGCGCGCCCATCCAAAAACCCAAACCCAAACCGAAAACTCCCGCACCCGCTGCCACCCCGACGGCCGGAAAAGGCGCGCTGATTGGCGTGGCACTGTTTTTACTGCTGGCGTGTGTGGGAATCTATTTCCTGTTCATCCGCACCACCGATACTACCGCCCGCGTGGCATCGGTTCATTGGACACGGGCTATCGCCATTGAAGCGCTTGCACCGGTGCGGCACGAAAATTGGCGCAGTCAAATTCCCGCCGATGCAGTCATCGGTACGTGTACCCAAAAAGTTGAACATGTGCAGGATTCGCCCGCCCCGAATGCAAAAGAGGTATGCGGCACACCATACACAGTGGACAAAGGGAACGGTTATGGCGAAGTGGTGCAGGACTGTCAGTATGAGGTTTATGCCGATTGGTGCGAATATACGGTGCAGGAATGGCAGGTAGTTGACCAAATCGCTGTCGAAGGGAACGATCTTTCGCCGCGCGACCCGCCGTTGCCCGCACTGTCGAACAATCAGCGAGCGGGTGGCCGCAGCGCAGAATACGAAATTCAATTCGATGCCGATGGCGAAACATACACTTTCACCACCGGCGATGAAACTTTGTTCCGGCGGGCGCAACCCGGCACACGCTGGATACTGAAGGTCAATACACTCGGCGCGGTAACGGATATCGAACCGGCAGAGTGACCGATGATTACCTATTCAGAAAACGGTGTTCACTTCAACTATCGGGTGGTGGGCATCGCACTGCATGGCGGATATGTGTTGCTGCACACCTCTCCCAAAGACGATTTTTGGTCTTTGCCCGGTGGGCGCGGCGAGTTGATGGAACCCTCTGCCGAAACACTGAGACGCGAAATGAGGGAAGAACTCGGCGAGTCAGTGACGGTTGAGCGACTGGTCTGGGTGGTGGAAAATTTTTTTCGGTACAACGGCGAACGTTTTCACGAATTGGCGTTGTACTATCTGATGACCTTCGCCCCCGATTCGCATCTGCTGGATACCGCCGCCGAATTTCAAGGACACGAATTTGATATGCCGCTCACATTCCGCTGGTTTCCCGTGGATGGATTGTCAGACATCACCCTGTATCCTATTTTTTTGAAGGAAGGTTTGACGGCATTACCCTCCGCAACCGAGCATGTGATACATGTCAATCCCCCCGATGCCGATTTGCTGGCATAAAAAAACGGGACAGCAACTTTCGCTGTCCCGTTTGTGATTCCGGAAGGTTAGAACAACCCAACCACTTTCCCGTTTTCATCAATGTCGATATCGTAAAATGCGGGGCGGGTGGGCAAGCCCGGCATGGTGCTCATCTCACCGAGCAGCGGGTACACAAATCCCGCGCCGACGCTGGCACGCACATCGCGAATGGGCACGGTGAAGCCCTTCGGCGCGCCTTTCAGCGTGGGGTCGTGGCTCAGGCTGAGGTGCGTTTTCGCCATGCAGATGGGCAAATTGCCAAACCCAAATTCGGTGTACTGCGCCAGTTTTTTCTCGGCTTCGGGCGAGAATTCCACACCGGCTGCGCCGTACATCTCTTTGGCAATCGTTTCGATTTTCTCTTTCAGACTCATTTCCAGCGGATAGAGGAATTTGAAATCGCTCGGTTTTTCGCAGGCGGCAACCACGGCTTCCGCCAGTTTGACCGCGCCCGCGCCGCCTTCTGCCCAGTGATTGCTGACGACGGCATCTTCCGCGCCTGCTTCGATGGCTTTTTGGCGAACCAGTTCCAGTTCGGCGGGGGTATCGGTGGGGAATTGATTGACCGCCACTACCACCGGAATGCCATATCGTTTGGCGTTGGCGATATGTGCCGTCATATTGACACAACCTTTTTCCAGCAATTCCAGATTTTCTTCCGTGTATTCCGGTGCGAGCGGCTGACCGGCTTTGACGGTGGGGCCGCCACCGTGCATTTTCAGCGCGCGAATGGTGGCAACCAGCACCACCGCATTCGGAACCAGCCCGCTGTACCGGCATTTGATGTTGAAGAATTTTTCCATGCCGATGTCCGCCCCAAAACCCGATTCGGTCAGCACGTACCCATCGGGGCCCACCAGTTTCAGCGCAATCTGGTCGGCGATGATGGAACTGTTACCGTGCGCAATGTTGGCGAACGGCCCGGCGTGCACAAACGCGGGCGTGCCTTCCAGCGTTTGCATCAGATTCGGTTTGATGGCATCGCGCATCAGCACCGCCAGCGCGCCGCTCACGCCCAAATCATCGGCAGTGATGGGGTCGCCGCTTTTGCTGGTGCCGACAACCATTTTGCCGAGGCGCTCGCGCATATCCTGCAAATCGGTGGTCAACGCCAAAATGGCCATAATTTCGCTGGCAACGGTAATGTCGAACCCGGTTTGGCGGGTGCGCCCTTTTTCTTTCGGGCCCTGGCCGACGGTGATACCCCGCAGGTAGCGGTCGTTGGTATCAACCACCCGCCGCCATGTGATGCTGTCCGGGTCGATATCCAGCCGCACAAATTTGTGAATTTCCTCCGGCGTCAAATCGTTGGGGTCGGTTTTGTCGATGCCCAGTTTTTTCAGCCGTTTGAGCATAATTTTGGCAAATTTGCGATTACCATGTTTGTCGGGCGGGCACAGCCGGTTGAAAAGTTGCTCGTCGGTTTGCCCCTGCTCGTGGAACCAGCGGGTGTCGATGGCGGCGGCAAGCAGGTTGTTCGCCGCAGTGATGGCGTGAATGTCGCCGGTGAGATGCAGGTTGAAATCTTCCATCGGCACGATTTGTGAATAGCCGCCGCCTGCCGCGCCGCCTTTGATGCCGAAGGTTGGTCCTTGAGATGGCTGGCGGATGCAGGTCATCACTTTTTTGTTCAGGTGCGCGCCGATGGCTTGACTCAGCCCGACGGTGGTGGTTGTTTTCCCTTCGCCGAGCGGGGTGGGGGTGATGGCGGTTACGTCAATATATTTGCCGTTGGGGCGGTCGGCGAGTCTTTCCAGCACCGACAGCTGAACTTTGGCTTTGTAATTGCCATACAACTCCAATTCTTCGGGTAGCAAACCAAGTTTTTCGGCAATTTCGGTGATGGGTTCCATTTTTGCCGCTTGCGCGATTTCAATATCGCTGGGGACGGGGTGTTTAATTTCGATTGCCATATCTTATTTTCCTTTCGCTAAAAAAGATGATGAACTCAGGTTGCGCAG
>JANTHQ010000238.1 GCA_024762375.1 Anaerolineaceae bacterium | reverse complement strand
CGGGTGCGATATCCAGCAGTGATAGCGTTTCTTCAAAATATTTTGGATTTGGCTTGCTATAGTGCATAATTTCCATCGTGGTGACCAGCGCAAATGGTAAATCGCCGACATTTGCCCACTCGAGCCGCTGCTGAACAGCAATTTCGGGAAATAGTGGGTTGGTGGCCACCGCGACGGTATAACCCGCATCAAGCAGATGGGTAACGGTTTCTCGTCCAAATGGCATCGGGTGGACCAATTCGTGCAGCGCCGGATATTCTTCGGTGTAAAATCGTTCAATCCACGGTTGAATTTCATCAAACGTGACGCCCAACCGTGCTAAAAATGGGCGGTAAAAAGCTTCGAAGTTGGTGGTGTTGGGGTCGTTATTGGTTTGCATCTCTGCTGTGCATTCCATAATTATCATTGGAATGGTGTGGGGGTCGGCAAATCGGCTCAAATACCCGCTCAATAATCGAAGATAGGCCGGTAAAAATTGTTGCGTGCTGTTTGATAACAGGGTGTCGTCCAAATCGAATAATATGTGAGATATAGACATAAAAACTCCGTGTTAGGCTGTAGTTTCGCCGACCGATGCCGGAAAGTCAATGCGCACCCGTGAGACGGCCAGCCCGTCAATGGACAGGACGGTGAATGTGATATCGTTCAGGGTGAGTTTATCGCCGATTTGCGGCGGGCGGCCCAAAGCGGTGACAATTAATCCACCGATAGTTTCAACGTCGGGCAAGTCGGCGGGTTTGCCGAATGTGACATAATCCTCAAGGTCATCGAGCAAATATTGACCACTGACTTCCAACGACCCGTGCCCCAGTTCAATCAGTGGATCTTCTTCTTTTTTATCGAATTCGTCGCGCACTTCGCCGATGATTTCTTCGACCAAATCTTCCAGCGTGACAATTCCGGCCGTGCCGCCATATTCATCCAGGACAATGGCCATATGCAGACGACGGCGTTTGAATGCGTTGAGCAGGTGCGCAGCGGGATAGTGTTCCGGCACAGATGGCACAGGGCGCAGCAGGAATCGCAGGTTGAAAGGCGCTTTTTGCAGTTGCTGGCGGATGATATCTTTCAGATGGAGCACGCCGATGATGTGGTCCAGGTCTTCTTCGTAAACCGGAAAACGGCTGTATTGACTGTTGGTAACGGTATCGACCACTTCATCCAGTGGTGTATCAACCGATAACGCTTCGATTTTGGGACGCGGGGTCATAATTTGATGAACCTGTCGCTCGCCAAAAGTGAAAATGTTCAGGATGAGGTCTTCTTCTTCTTCGTTTAACAGGCCGCCTTCGGCACTTTCTGCGACAATTTGTTCTAATTCTTCGGTGGAATGAAGCCGCCCGGCACTGGGGGGCAGTTTCATCATCCGCAGCAAGGCGTTGCCCAGCCCGTTGAGCGCGCGTACCGGCACGTTAAAGATGAATTCTGTCACCTGCATTGGCCGTGCCAAAATCAGCGCGGCGCTGGCAGGGTTGTTCAGCACGATAGTTTTGGGAATAATTTCGCCGAGCACGACGTGGAGATAGGTTAACACACTGAGAGCCGTGATATAACCGATGGTGTTCACCAACCCGGCGTCTGGTACGGTGTGGAGCCACAGTGCTAAATATGGTTCGATAAAATGGGAAATCTGCGGCTCGCCGTACATTCCCAGCCCCAGCGATGCCAGTGTGATGCCCAGTTGCGACGTGGCAATGTAAATGCTCTGTTTGGGGGCAGAATCGAGAACGTCGGCAACTGTTTTGGCTGTGCGGTTGCCCATTTCGGCCAGTTCTTCCATCTGCGTGGGGCGCACGCTATTGATGGCGATTTCGGCGGCAACATACACCCCGTTCAGGAAAATAAGTAGGGCGATAGTCAGCGTGGGAATGAGCAGCATCTGCGGCGACGGTAATTCGCCGCCGGCGGCAGCGGCGGCCATTAACAGCACGATGCCGGGAGTGCTCACAGCAAGTAGCCAGCGGTGTGGGGTGCTAATCACGGGGCGACACCTCCCATTCACCGATTTCCGGCGGCACTTCGCCTTCCGGCAGTTCCAGCGACAGCTCAATCAGCCCTTTCTCCGGAAACACGTCTTCAACGTGGATGGTCAATCCGCCAATTTCGACATCGTCGCCTGCGTTGGGACGGTGTCCCAGCAAGCTGAATACCAGCCCGCCGAGGGTATCATTCTCTTCGGTGGGCAAATTTAGCCCCAAGTATTCGTTGATATCGGCAATGAGCAGATCGCCGCGCAGATATGCCCGGCCGGTTGTTTCGTCGAAACGGTACGGCGTGACGAGATCTTGGTCGAATTCGTCTTCAACTTCGCCGAAAATTTCTTCAATCAAATCCTCAAAAGTAATCAGCCCGGCTGTGCCGCCATATTCATCGAAAACGATGGCCATATACTGCCGGTGTTTGTTTAGCGTTTTCCATACATCCACCACAGGCATCGTTTCCGGCACGAACACCACATCGCGTTTGGCAGCCAGCAAGTCTTCTTTATGCTGCAAATGCTGGCGGAACAAATCTTTTACGTGCACAAATCCAATAATATGGTCAATCGTTTCTTGGTAAATGGGGATGCGGGTAAACCCGGCGGCGATGGCTTTGTTCAGCACATATAGCACGCTGCGCTCTTGCGATGCCGCGACCAGCCGTGTGCGCGGAACCATTATTTGACGGGCTGTCAGTGCGCGCAACCGAAATGTATTGCGCAGCATCTGCTGTTCTTTGGCATCGATGATGCCGCCTTCGTGGCTGTCTGACACCAGCAGTTCAATTTCGCCCGCCGAGTGATAATGCATTTCTTCACCATGGTGGGTAAACCCGAATAATCGCAAAATGAGTGTGCCACTGCCGTTAAACAGCCAGATGAACGGCTTGAAAATCACCTGCGACCACCGCACCGGTAGCGCCGTCATTAGCGCGGTTTCTTCCGGGCGTTGAACGGTGATGGCTTTTGGCAGCAATTCACCGGTGACAACCTGCAGCATGGTCAACACGATGAGCACGGTTGTGGTGGCGATTGATTCGGCGGCTGGCTGCGACCAGTTTCCCAACGAAGAGAAGAGTGGGGCAAGCAGCCGGGCGACAGTGTTTTGTCCGTACGCGCCCAGTACCAGCGACGACGCGGTAATGCCCAACTGGCAGGTCGCAATATATGTGTCCAGCCGGTGGGCATCGGCTTTAATTGGCGACAAAATTTGTGCCAGTTTGTTGCCTTCGTCTGCCAATTGTTGCAGCCGCGTTTTTCGCGCGCGAATTGCCGAAAATTCGCCGGCCACATATAGCGCATTGATAAAAATGATGAGCGCGACGGTTGCTGTGACGATTATTACAGTTGACATGGTTCTTCCGTGTGGCGGCTAGTCCGCGAATTTACTGAGCAAACGTTCGGTTGCACTTTGGCGGGGATATATGGGTCAGGTTCTGATTCTTTTGTGTTGGTTACTTCCATATCACTATTGTACTTGATTTTTCGATAAAATGGTAGTGGAAATTTCGGTTAAAATGTTAAATTTTTTGTTTCACGCCCCGTAACGATAACGCGGCGAAATGTCATCTCGGTTTCAGGTAGTTGAGCGGGTTCATTCGCTGGCGATTTTCGCGGACTTCAAAATGCACGTGCGGCCCCGTCGAGTTGCCGGTGCTGCCCACTGCGCCGATGGCTTGTCCGCGGCTGACAGTGTCGCCGCTGGAAACGAGCGTGCCTTTCAGATGGGCATACAGCGTTTGCAGCCCGCTGCCGTGGTCAACAATAACCGTAAAACCGTACCCGGTGCGCGCCCATTGGGCGTGAATGACTGTGCCGTCGGCGGCGGCATACACGGTTGACCCGTACGGTGCGCCGATGTCGATGGCGAGATGTTTGCCGGGAATATATCCTTGTGTCACAATGCCGCGCAACGGCCACGCCAGCGGATAATCCGCATCCAAATCGGGGGGCGGGGCAGGGGTGATGTTTTTTCGTCCATTGGGGATGATGAGTGTTTGTCCCGGTTTCAGGGTAAACGGTTCAGACAGTTCATTGGGCGGATAGTTGGTGATGTCCGCTTCGGCCACACCGAAAGATTCGGCTATTTTGGCGACAGTGTCGCCCGGTTGGACGGTATAATATGCGCCGATAACCGGCAGGATGGTCAAATCTGTGCCCGGCGATAGCAAATCCGGATTGTGTTCCAGCGATGGATTCGACCAGCGCAGGGTGTCCACATCCAGCCCG
>JANTHQ010000237.1 GCA_024762375.1 Anaerolineaceae bacterium | reverse complement strand
GATTATCTGGTAAAGCCCACACCCGATGCCACGCTGGTTGCTCGACTGAACCGCCTGACCCGCCAAGCCCGAATCGCTCGCCGCACATCCGGCGCCGAGTAATTGGCAGCATAACCCTTCGTGCCACAGGAAAACATTATGTCTCTGCAAGCACTGATACTTCATCCGGAATCGGCCAACGCCACTTTACTGAAAAACTATTTCCACGATTTTGGCGATGAAGCGTTCATAGCCACCTCGCCTGCCGAAGCCGAAAAATTTCTCTCCTCCACCGAACCCGAACTGGTGGTGGTGGACATCCACCAGTTTGACGACACATGGCAACCGGTTATCGACACCATTCACAGCAAATATCCCAGCGCGAAACTTTTGTTTTCCACCAACTACCCCGACCCTGCCCGCGAAAAACAAATAAAACAGCAATTTGAAAATGCGGTAATAATATATGCCCCATTCACCCGCACCGGGCTGGAGCAAGCAATTTTAGAATTGGAAGGCAGAAGTCCAATTTTGGACAGCATACCGCCACAAAATGCCACCCCGCCGAAAGTCCGCATTCCGGTACGAATGAAAATCACCCTGCCATATTTGATTTTGGCGCTGTTTTTGGCAATCGGCGCGGGGTATGTGCTGAGTCAAGTGGTGCTCGACACCATTGAAGAACGATTTACCAACCAACTCATCGAAGCGGGAAAACTGGCAAACGACTGGCTTATAAATGAAGAAGACCGCTTGTTGGGAACGGAGCGGCTGGTGGTCAACACTCGCGGGGTAGCAAATGCCGTCGCCACGGAAGACGCCGAATCTCTACGCGAAATCGTTCTGCCCATTGCCGTCAACTATCAAGAAGAAGCAATAGAAATTCTGAACAACCGAGGCATCAGTATCATCTCCATGCGGCACAAGCCGGGCGGCAATTTGGAAGAATATTCTTTCTCGCGCGGAGATAACCAATTTCCGCAGTGGTCATTTGTGAATGCTGTTTTGCAACAAAAAATCGACGAGCAGGGCGATAAATTTGCCGGTATCGCCACCGCTCCATGGGGAAATTATCTGTATGTGGCCGGGCCGATATATGATTCTGACGGCAATCGCGTGGGTGTGGTGCTGGTGGGAAAAACGCTCAAAACCATTGCCCGACAAATCAGGCAAGACACCCTGGCGCAGGTTTCGCTGTACGATTTGAACGGGCATGCGCTGGTTTCAACATTCGAAGCGTTCGAGTCGAAACCCGTCACGCTCGAACCGCAACTGGTCGCCGATGTGCTGTCAAATGCATCCAGCGAAAGTTTGATTCACCCCATTCAACTGGGCAGTATCCGTTACAGCGAACTGGTGGGGCCGTTCCAAATTCGGCACTCGCTGCAAGTGCCATCTGCGCCACAGGGCGATACCGCCGGGTTGGTCGGCACGGCACTCGCCGAAACATTTTTGGTTCACCCCAGCCAAGTAACGCGATTGCAGGTTTTTCTGCTCACGGCATTCGCGCTGGCACTCATTGTTTTGATGGGTTTCTATTTGGCTAACCGCATCACCCGCCCGTTGCTGGATGTGGTGGATGCCTCTTCAAAAGTAGCAAATGGTAATTTGGATGTGCAGGTCAAACCCGCCGGCGATGATGAAGTCGCTATTTTGGCACATTCTTTCAACGAAATGGTACTTGGCCTGCGCGAAGGCTCCATCTACCGCGACCTGCTGGGGCGAACAGTTTCGCCGGAAGTGCGAGAGGAGTTGCGGCAAGAATTCGCATCGGGAACGGTGAATTTGGCGGGGCAAGAGGTGGTCGCCACCGTGCTGGTCAGCGATATTCGCGGCTTCACCACCCTCGCCGAAACTGAAACGCCCACGACCATTATGAGCTGGCTCAACGAATTTTTCGAGGAAATGGTTCCCGTGGTATCGCATCACGGCGGCATCATCAGCAAATTTGAGGGCGACGCGATTTTGGCGTTTTTCGGCATTTTACCCCGTCCCCTTTCGGCGCAAGAAAGCGCATATCGCGCTTGCAAAACGGCACTGGCGCTGATGGAAACTGTTTCGGCACTGAATGAACGGCGCGCCAAACGCCACGAGCCGCAACTCGATATGGGCATCGGCATCAATACCGGCCCCGTAACAGCCGGTGCGCTCGGCAGTACCGACCGGCTGCAATATACCATCATCGGCGACACAGTGAACACCACCGCCCGGCTCGAAAGCCTGACGCGGCAGTTTGGCGAGGGGAATATCGCTGTCATCAGCCAGCACACCCTGTTTGCCCTGCGAGAGTTGCGGCATGAATTCAATATCGAATCGTTGGGGGTGCATAACGTAAAAGGTAAAATGGAACAATTGCTCGTTTTCCAATTGCAAGCGGCGCAACCGGAGGAGGTTCGGTAATGCGTACCACCAGCAATTGGCAGTGGGTGCGGCTCATCATATTTTTGGTGCTCGCCGGTATTCTGCTGCTGGCGGGGTTATTGTTCATCCCTCAGTCGTCCAGTTTTCAGCATGCCCGTATCGTGCCGGTGGGCGTCATGTCTCAAAAAGAAGCAAATTTTCAAGTTGACCCCACCGCCATCCCCCGCCCCGGCGTTGATATGGCGCTGGTTTGGGACGCGGTGAAAGACAAAAACCCCGACATTTCTCCCGCCGAAATTGCCCAACGCCAAACCACTCTCGACAATTTATTGCTCACACCCGTGCCGACGGTGACACCCGCAGGCAATGCCTGCACCGGCATCCACACTATTTTTGCCGAAAGTGACACGTGGATTGACAGCGAGCAGCCCGATGCCACATTCGGGCAAAATCCGACACTCACCCTGCGCCAAAGCGAAACCGGTTCGCGGCGCGTGCTCATTTTCTTCCCCATTGCCGATGAACTTTCGCCTTTCACGCCGATAATTTCTGCGCAATTGGAACTCTCGGTTGAATCGCAAGCGGGAAGTTTGCCCGCCACCCCGATGCGCTTTTTCAATGTGGCAACGCGGTTCGATGAGCAAACCGTCACATGGAATACCCAACCTGCCAGCGATACACCATACGCGATCGCCCCGGTGGTTGACGGCACGCACTATCAGTGGGACATCACTGCCATCGTGCGCGACTGGCTTTCGCAGCGATTTGTCAACAATGGATTGCTCATCGCCCTGCCGGCTGATAGCACATTTGAAGCCATTTTTACCAGCCGCGAAGGCACAGCAGATGATAGCCGCCGGCCAAAATTGATTGTCGATTGCGGCGCAGGATTGCCGCAAGCCATCGCCATGGTCGCCGAAACAGCAACCCTGCTTCCGCAACCGACAGCGACACCGGTGCCACCCACGCCCGCACCGCCCACAGCGACACGTCCCGCGCCAACAGTTACCCGACCCGTGCCGCAACCCACCGCCCTCGTGCCAACGGTCGCGCCAACAATCGCACCGACGATTCCCGTCGCAGCGCCAACGCCGTCCCCCATTCCCACCGTGCCGCCAACAGTTCCCGCCGCGCCAACGCAACCGGCTGCAACCCACACACCATTGCCATCGCCGGTGACATTTACACCTGCGCCAACACCGACACCCCTGCCTTCGCCGGTGACGTTCACCCCGACTCCCGCCAGCACGCCCGTGCCCACAGCAACTTTCACGCCCGTGCCGCCGACAGCAACTTTCACACCCATGCCGCCGACAGCAACTTTCACACCCATGCCGCCCACACCAACTTTCACGCCCGTGCCACCCACACCAACTTTCACACCCGTGCCACCCACACCAACTTTCACGCCCGTGCCACCCACACCAACTTTCACGCCCGTGCCACCCACACCAACTCCATCGGCCATTGCAGATTTGGTCATCAGCAAGCGCGATAACCCCGACCCCGTTGCAGTTGGGCAACCATTGACATACACCTTGACCATCACCAATTTGGGGCCATCCACCGCCACAAATGTGGTTGTCACCGATACCCTGCCCACCAATGTGACAATCGGCAGTGTCAGCGCGTCGCAGGGAAATTGCAGTATTGTCGGACAAACTGTGGTATGCAACCTCGGCGATGCAACACCCGTTTATACAGCGCTGGTCAGTAGCACCTTCACCACCGATGATGATGGCTGGACACTGACGGGTGGTGCAGTATCGTCTCCAAATCCCAATTATTCTGCCACCGGCGGTAATCCCGACGGGCATATTTACGGTGTTGATTCCGGAGCAGCGGGGGTATTTTATTTTGTTTCACCGGGGAAATTTTTAGGCAATCAAACGATTGCATACGGAGGA
>JANTHQ010000236.1 GCA_024762375.1 Anaerolineaceae bacterium | reverse complement strand
AGATGTCCCGCTCGACAAAGATTACACGGTTTTTGTCCAACTGCTCAATGCCGCAGGCCAACTGGTCGCCCAATACGATGGCCAACCGATTTTCGGGTACTTTCCCACGTCGCAATGGCCTGCAAATCAGATTATTCCTGATAGGCTGGAATTATTCTTGCCTGTCGATTTGCCTTCTGGCAAATATACTGTGATTGCCGGAATGTACGATTTGAACACGCTGGAACGATTAAAACGATCAGAGGTAGACCAGGATTTTGTTAGTTTAACCATGGTGGAAATTCAATGAACAATTCAGTAGATATTCAACCACTTGAACCGCATCAGGCAGCGGCAGTAGCCCGCATCCACCAACTTTCGCAGGAAGGAACATTTCTGACATCGCTTGGACACGCCTTTTTAACGCTCCTTTACAAGGAGATGAGTTTATCCCGGCAATGTTTGGCCTTTGTAGCCTTGCTTGATGATGAGGTGATTGGATTTATCACCGGCACTTTGTCAACGGGCGAAATGTTCAAAGAAATAGCACTCAAACGTCCCTTCCAATTGACATGGCTGGTGTTCAAAAGAGCCTTAACCCGCCCATCTGTACTTTGGCAGGCAGCGCAGACTTTTGCCTATCCGGGGCAGGCCAACCATACTCTGCCCGAGGCCGAACTATTATCGTTGGCAGTTGATCCCCGCTGGCGGAATCGCCATATTGGCGGCAGATTGATTGTACATTTACACCAGATGGTGCAGCGAGCCGGCGTTTCTCAAATTACCGTTACGGTTGATGCAGCCAATGAAGGGGCGCTTCGATTTTACCGGCGGTACAAATATCGCCATGCGGTTACGACGACACTATACGGCCGTCCAATGGAACATTTGGTGTTGGATATGAGCGGGCATGATGATTAAGGATAGTAACAGACTCACGCGTGTTGTCTCATCTGAATGGATGCTGGTAACCGTTGTGTTTCTACTGGCACTGGTACCGCGCGTTCTGAATTTGGACACGTTCCTCACCGCCGATGAGGACGACCAGTTGCAGTTTGCCGCCGCATTTTTACAAGCGGCTTTGCGCCATGACTGGGGTGGTATGCTGGTATTGGGCTATCCGGGTGTGCCGACAATGGCGCTCGGCGCATTGGGGTTGTGGCTGAAATACGCACTGGCGACGGCATTTCCCCCCGCGCCGATTTCTCCGCTGCCGACTCCAACTATGCCCGACGCCACACTTACCCACCGCGTTTTTCTGCCGCTGGTTGAGCACACCCCTCAATTGCAGGGTATTGATGCGATGCTGGCAACGCTCCTCCGGCAGCCACTCGATTTTATTGTGGCGGTGCGCTTACCGATGGTGCTGACTGCCGCACTCGCTATCGTGTTGATATTTTTCTTGCTGCGAAAACTGCTGCCCAAAAAAACGGCTATTCTTGCCATCCTGCTGGTGGCGTTCGACCCCTTCTTTTTGGCAAATTCGCGCGTCATCCATGTGGATGCACCGTTGACCTATTTCATGTTCGGTTCTTTTTTGGCTTTTCTGGTTTACCTGAAAGACGAAAACTGGCGCTGGCTGGTCGTGTCCAGCATGTTGGGGGGACTGGCCGTACTCAGCAAAACACCGGGTGCAATATTGGGACCGATTTTACTGGTGAGTGGAGGCTTCTTCGTGTGGCAAACGGTGGCGCGTTCCCAAAATAGTGTGGTCTTCCGAAGCTTTTTGAGGGCGTTGGTGCTGTGGGGGGCTGGGTTGGGGGTGGTGTTTGTTGCTCTGTGGCCGTCGATGTGGGTGCATCCCATCGCTTCTTTAGAACATCTGATAGCCAATTTGGTGGCAGCACTGAACACCACGCACCCATCGAGCGGCCAATTCTGGGGCAAAATCGTCACCGACCAAAGCCCGTGGTACTATTTGGTCGCCCTGCCATTTCACTTGACGCCCTTAACCTTGGTTGGGACAGCGATGGCGATTGTGTCGGCGGGGCGTATGTTTCGGAAAAACTACCGGACGCGGCAACAGGCCGTGCTGCTGGCTCTTTTGGCCTTTGTGATTATTTTTTTAGCGGCGGTGTCTGTTGTCGGTCGTCGGGGCATTCGATACCTACTGCCGGTTTTCCCTGTTTTGGATGTGCTGGCTGTGCTGGGCTGGACGGCTTTTGTCGGCGCGGTGCGCCAGCGCTGGGCAAGCTGGGCATTGGCTGGGTTGATTGTATTGCAAATAGCCCATGTTCTGACCTTCCACCCCTACTATTTTGATTACACCAATCCCTTGCTTGGCGGCGGGAAAATTGCCCCGGAATTTGTGGTGCTTGGCTGGGGCGAGGGACTTGACCGCGCGGCAGAGTATCTGGATCAAAAACCGGATGCCGGGCAAAAAACAGCGGTGGCGTGGTATAGCTGGCAGTTTGCCCCCTATTTTACGGGCCGCACTGTTGACCTTTCCGGCAATGAACCCGCCTATACTGCTGATTATACCGTTTTTTACATCAATCAGGTGCAGCGCCGCTTTCCCACCGAAGAACTGCTCGATTATTTTGCCGACCGCCAGCCCGAAAAAATCATCCGGCTGGGCGGGATGGATTATGTGTGGATATATCCCGGTCCCATCATCGGGAAGAGCGAACCGAAAGATATGTCGCATCCGCTGGGCGCGCCGCTGAACGAACAGATTGTGCTGCGGGGCATGAATGTCGCCCCGCCGGAAAACGGAAAAATCCCGGTGACACTTTATTGGCAGCCGCTCGATTCGCTGCCCGCCGATTTGAATGTGTCGCTGCGATTGACGGATGCAGCGGGCGAAATTTGGGGGCAGGTTGACCGGTTGCCCATCGGCGGGTTGGTGCGCACCCAGAATTGGCAGCCCGGCGATACCATCCGCGATGAATATCTGCTGCCGGTTGACCCGGCGACCCCGCCCGGCAAGTATGCGTTCGATGTGCAATTGTACGATTTCTCCACCGGCGATGTGTTCGGGCAGGTGAAACGGGTCGGGGGGGTGAATATTGCGCCGCCGAAAAAACCGGTTTCACTGCGCGAATTTGAGGCGTGGGCGGACGGTCAGCCGTCAATCGGCAATCGCCGGGCGCAGCAACTTTCGGATGGGCTGGTGCTGCTGGGCGACACTTTTGACCATTTTGAAACCTTGCCCGGCTATCGCACCGCGTTTAAATTATATTGGCGCGCGGAAAAACCGCTGCCCGCCGGTACTGCTGTTTCGCTGCTGGCGCGGGCTGCCAACGGCGGCGATATTCCGCTGGCAGAATTGCCCGTCGGCACGGAAAATTACCCTGCCGACCACTGGCGGCGCGGGGAAATTATGGGGCAAACGGCGAGTATCCGCATGCCCGCCGATACCCCGCCCGGCGAATATTCGCTGGTGGCAACCGTCAACGGTGCGGCAACTGTCACGCTGGGGAAAATCACCGTGCGGGCGCAGGCACACACGTTCGACCTGCCCGCCGGTGTGATGCCCGCCGCCGCCCGTTTCGGCGATGCCATTTCGCTGGCAGGATACACCATCGCCAAAAATAATGGCGCGCTCGATTTGACACTTTTCTGGCGCGCCGACCGTCAGGTTGACGACGATTTGAAAGTGTTTGTGCACATCACCGATGCCGCCGGAAATATCATTGCCCAGAGAGACCGCCTGCCCGCCGATGGCGCGCGCCCCACATTGACATGGGTTGCCGGGGAAATCATCACCGACCGCTATCATGTGCCACTGGATGCGGCGGAATATACCGTGTGGGTGGGGTTGTACAACCCGCTATCGGGAGAGCGATTGCCGGTGGACGGCGGCGGGCTACCGGTTTCGGATAGCCGATTGCAATTGCGAATGACGAATAGCGAATGACGAATAGCGAATTTCCAACCGCCAATAACCGATTTCCAACATACACACTATGGATAGCCATTGTGGCGTATATCGCCGTGTTCGGCTGGCTGGCAACGACTCGCCATCTGGCATACGAATCGGGGGCGCTGGATTTGGGCAATTACGACCAAGCCATGTGGAATGCGGCACATGGGCGCGGGCTTGCGCTGACCACTGTGCCGCAAATCAGTTTGAACCGGATGGGGCTGCACGTCGAGCCGGTTCTTTTTTTACTGGTTCCACTCTATTGGCTGTACGCCTCCCCGCTGATGCTGATTTGGGTGCAGACCATTGCGCTGGGGTTGGCGGCGCTACCGCTCTTTCTCATTTCGCGGCGATGGTTGGGGTCTGCGTGGGGCGCGCTGGCGATTGCGCTGGCGTACCTGCTGCTACCGGCCACCGAATCGGTCAACATGTTCGATT
>JANTHQ010000235.1 GCA_024762375.1 Anaerolineaceae bacterium | reverse complement strand
AATTTCATCAAACTTAAAACTGCGTAACATATGCTATTATATCGTCATTCCTTGAAATTATACAAGCGACCGTCACAATTTAAACCGCCATTTTGCCAATTGTGGGACAACAGTCGGGAAAATGTCGCCTAATTGGTGCATTTTTCCGGAAAGTGCGATATACTTTATGGTAGGTTGAGTGCAGCGAAAGGAGAATACTATGGCAGCCGAACCGATGTCGGATGGATTTGATTTTCCGGTGGGCCCCCGCGACCCCGATGCAAATGTGTGGAAAACTTACAAGGTGGATGCCACGCTGGCCGACCCGAACTATTTTAAGATTTTTCACGCATGGCACACCGGCGAAGACTGGAACGGGCGCGGTGGCGGCGATACCGACCTCGGCGACCCGGTGTATGCCGCTTCCAACGGGCGGGTGCTCGATTTTGGCTATTTCACCCCCAGTTGGGGAAATCTAATTTTGCTGGAACATCCTCTGCCCGATGGATCGCTGGTGTGGACACAATATGCCCATCTGGATAAAATTTTGGTGAAAAAGAAGGGGCAAATCATCGCCCGCGGCGAGCAAATCGGCACGATTGGCAAAGGCGAACGCACACCGAAAAAACCGCGCGGGCGCTGGATTGCCCATCTGCACTTTGAAATTCGGCGCAAATTGCTGCCGATTGACAATTGGCAGCCGATGGTTCGCAATAAAATGCAGGTACTGGCCCACTATTACCATCCCACCGCGTTCATCAACCAAAACCGACCGCCTGTTTTTGCCGAGCGGTACAACCTGCTCAACCGCCCGCAGGTGGTGGTGGATGCCCCCAAAACCGATAAATCGGCGGGCACGTTCCGCAAAGCGCGGGTCGATTTCTGGTTCAGTGCGCCATACGGCTATCAGGGCACAATGCTGTGGACATACGCCGCCGCCAAAACGGAAAGCAACTGGGCAGAATGGCGGCCCAACCTGCCATCGGCGGGGATGTGGGCAGTGTGGGCGTTCATCCCCAACCATCACGCCACCACCGCCAATGCCCGTTATCGCATTCTGCATGCGGCGGGACGGGAAGAAATTGCGGTTGACCAAAGTGCGCATCAGAATGAATGGGTGAAATTGGGCGAGTTTCCGTTCAAACCCAAACGGGGATATGTGCGGCTCAGCGATTTGACCGGCGAACACACCCGCAAACGAATGGTCGCATTTGACGCCATTCGCTGGGTGAAAATGGCTGACCTGCCGAAAAAACCGCGCCGCCTGCCAGAGGCAGTCATCAACCGCGAGCGAAACATTCCAAAAGAGCCATATATCTGATGGCAAAATTTATCCATTCGGAGCATGACAAACCATTGCAAATCGTGTTATAATAACAGCAGTATAATTTCAGCGCCACAAAATGGAGATTTTTATGGAGACAATAGCATTTCTCAAGCAGGTAGAGATGTTCAATGGGCTATCGGATGCCTCGTTAGAAAAGATTGCCGACCTCTGTCACACCCAAACGTTCGCACCCGGTGATGTGATTGTCGCCCGCAACGACCCGCCGGACGCATTTTATCTCATCGAAGATGGCACGGTAGAAGTCTTCACCGCACCGGAAAACGAACCCTCCGCCGATGCAGTCATCGTTTCGCTGGGGAGGGGGCAAAGTTTCGGCGAGATGGGGCTGGTTGACCAAGGTGCGCGTTCTGCCACGGTCAAAGCGGCAACCCCCGTCACCGTGAAGAAAATTGCCTGCGACGCGTTTTTGCACCTTTGCGAAAATGACCCGTATGTCGGCTTTAAAGTGATGCACAACATTGCCGCAGACCTTTCATTCAAACTGCGTTACCGCAATTTGATTTAGCGGGGGGTGACTATGATGACCATGTATAAAGTCAGTATTGTTGTACCCGGCCGCCGCGATGTGGGCGGGATTCAAAATATGAATAAAGAACCAAAACCGGGTGATATTGTCCAACTGGGCACGGAAAAATACGAAATTGTGGAAATTGCAGAATTGATGCCCCCACGCGGCGATTTTGCTTTTTTGCACGCCACGTGCAAACCGGTTGTAAAATAATTTCAACATTCAGGTTCAAAGTTTTTTACATGGAAAGGACATGTGCGGAACTTTGAACCTTGTTCTTTAAATATCGTTTCCCCCAACAAAAGGAGAATAGTATGAAAAATCCCCGACAGCCCCACCCGTCCACCTTTTCCATCGTCGCCCTCGACCCCGCTACCGGCGAACTCGGCATTGCCGTGCAATCGAAATTTCTGGCGGTGGGCAGCGCCGTGCCGTGGGCCAAAGCCGGAATCGGCGCAATTGCCACCCAATCATACGCCAACACCGCCTACGGCCCCGACGGGCTGGCACTGCTGGCGCAAGGACATTCGGCGCAGGGAACCATCGAAAAGCTCACCACCGCCGACCCCGGCCGCGAACAGCGGCAAGTGGGCATTGTTTCGGCGCGGGGGGATGCCGCCACTTTCACCGGCGCGGAATGCCACGCATGGGCGGGCGGGCGCACCGGCGAACATTATGCGGCGCAGGGCAACATTCTGGTCAGCCAAGCCACCGTCGATGCGCTGGCGGACACCTTCGAGCAAACGTCCGGCGCGCTGGCGGAGCGTCTGCTGGCGGCACTGGCAGCGGGGCAGGCCGCGGGCGGCGACAAACGCGGGCAGCAATCGGCGGCGTTGCTGGTTGTGAAAGAAAAAGGCGGCTATGGCGGCTTCAATGATGTCGCCATCGACCTGCGGGTGGACGACCATCCCGCGCCGATTGCGGAACTCCGGCGGCTGTACGGCCTGCACCTGCTCTATTTTGAAAAAAGCGCCGACAGCGACCTCATCCCCATCACGGCGGACGTGGCGCGCGAACTGCAAACAGTGCTGGCAAAAATCGGGCTGTATTCCGGCGATATTTCGGACGAATACGACGATGCCACCCGCGCCGCGCTGTGGGATTTCTGCGGTATCGAAAATCTGGAAGAACGCTGGTGCGACGATGCAAAAATCGACCCGGAGGTGCTGCGTTTTGTGCGGGGGAAAAATCTTTAGCACACAGATAAACACCGATACAATCAATGAACACTGATTTTAAATTTTTTCTATAGGAGAATAACAGTGCCAATACAAAGTCCGCTTAGCAATCTCAGTGATGTTTTAATGCAAATAAAAGATTCAGCAGGACAATATCAAACGACTTTGAAAAAGAATGAAGCTGCGACTCGCGCCGTTTTGGTGGATCCAATTCTTCGGGCTCTCGGTTGGGATATTGCCAACACGAATATGGTGGAAGTTGAAAAAACACGCAATAATGTTCGCGCAGATTATGCGTTATCCGACACAAATCAGATCCCGAGAATCATTATTGAAGCTAAATCTCTCGGCAGTGATCTGACGAAACAAAATATCGTCATGAGTCTTGTGAATTATGCATTTAATTTCAAATTGAATGATGTATTTTTAACTGATGGTCTTACGTGGCATCATTTTAATGAATTCACGCCAGGGAAACTACAACCCACAAAGATTTTGGATATTGCAAACGACGATCCGGTCTCTGTTGCCGCATACCTGGTTCAACATGTTGATGCAGCAAAATTCTGGCCCAGAGAAGAAACCATAGATGTTTTAGCTCAACGTGTTGAACAATTAGAAAGTTTGGTTCAAACGCTTTCAAAACGAATATCAACGATGCAGCAATCAGTATTTCCACAACCGACCTCGCAACCCACTCAGCCCACTCAAACCTCGACTAAACCAAAACAAACATTCATCGACCTAAATAAATTTGACAATCCCGCAGGCAAGAAACCAACCCATTTCAGACTTCCTGATGGAACAGTTTTGGATATCCGGTCATGGAAAGATGTGCTGGTTGAAAGTTGTAAATTCGCCTTGGAAAATAATGCTAAAATTCCAATTCCTTTTCCCGACAGAATAGGGAAGAAAACTTTTCTGTTTAATACGTCTGCACCAGCGAAAGGGATTTCTTACATTTCGGAGCAATATAACGGGAGAACTATTTACATTTATACAAATTATGATTCCACAAATATTATCGAAAATTCGTTGTACGTTTTGAAGCAAGTTCCTTCATCTCTAATAAAAGTACCACCTGGTGTGACACTAAAAAAATAACTCTTCCGATATACAACCTTTCACGTAAAACACAGATTACATATATTTTCGGGGTATCGTCAATCAAATTCCTTGGCAATCTCAGAAAATCAGTGTCATCTGTGTTTTATTTTTGTGTGCCATATGGTAGTTTCCACAATCGCAACAACGGGCTGCCATTCGGGAGGGT
>JANTHQ010000234.1 GCA_024762375.1 Anaerolineaceae bacterium | reverse complement strand
GCTCTGAACCAGCCAGCCAACGGTCCAACGCACGGTAATAGGCCGAATCGGGGTTGTTTTTTAATGCACGCAACCGGGTGTCAATTTCAGCCAGCAATTGCGCGTTTTTCCCTTTGGTTGTCGCGAAACGAATTTCGATGGGGTTGAGCACAATCGGCGTTTTTTGAACATTGTATTCCCCTTCGTGCTGGATGCCGTAAATGCGATTGGTCAACCCGGCATCGACCTGATGCTGCGCCACCAGTGCCATCACCGTGTCATAATCGTCCACTTCCACATAATTTGCCGAAATTTCAAACCGCCGCAGCAGTTCTCGGAAGCGCTGAAAATGAATATCGTTACTCAGCACGGCGATATTTTTTCCGCGCAGGTCAAGGAACGATTCGATGGTGGAACCGGGCGGGGCATAAACCTGCCCCCAGTTGACCAGTAACGTTTCTGCCGAAAAATCATATTTCTGCGCCCGCTCATCAGAATACGCAATCGGCCCCAAAATATCGATGTCACCCGTTTCGAGTTTCGCCAAACAAACCGACCATTCGCACGGCACAAACTCAACATTCCACTTGCTTGCGCGGGCAATTTCAGACAGCACATCTATATAAATTCCCTGTGGTGTGCCGTCTTTATCCACAAACGACAACGGGTTATTATTGTACACGCCCACACGCACAGGCGCATCGGCGCGGGCGGGCGCAGAAACCATCAAAAGCAACAGTACCGCCAAAACACCCAAAACCCATCGTTTGATTGCCATAATCGCTCCGTTTCAATGCCTGAATTTGCTCAAAACCGCTACCTTGATTATACTCTGACTTTGTATGGAAAATCAACGTTTGATGCGTGAATTGTTGAAGGAGACCGGATAATGGCGAAGAAAAAAGGAGTCCGCATTTTGGTAAAAATGCGCAGCACCGAGACTTCTCACATGTACTGGACCGAAAAAAATCGGCGGAATGACCCGCAACGGCTCGAGCTGAAAAAATACGACCCCATCGCTCGCAAGCACGTGCTGTACAGAGAAGCAAAATAAACCGCGACGAGCGTTTTGAAAGCAGGGCTTTTTTTGAAAGCACCTGCTTTTTTTTGATTATGCGCGCGACCGGTGATTCGCCACTCGCTTTTTACATGAGGTATCTGTGTACACCCAAGCAGTTGAAGATTATCTGAAAACCATTTACGAGTTGCAAACGCACCATGCCACGGTGTCCACCACCATGCTCGCCGAGCATTTGAGCATCGCCCCCGCCTCGGTGACGGGTATGCTCAAAAAACTGGCAGAGATGCGGCTGGTGGATTACGAGCGGTATCAGGGTGTCACCCTCACCCCGGCCGGCGAAAAAATTGCGCTGGAAGTGGTGCGCCATCACCGGCTGATTGAACTCTATCTCGCCGAGGCGCTCGGTGTACCGTGGGACCAGGTTCACGATGAAGCCGAAAAATGGGAGCACGTCATTTCGGAAGATATCGAAGACCGGATGGATGCGGCGCTCGGCTACCCCACCACCGACCCGCACGGCGCACCGATTCCCACCCGGCAGGGCGAAATCAGCACGTCAACGAAACGTGTCCCGCTCACCGACCTGCGCGTCGGGCAATCCGCCACCATCGCCGAAGTGAGCGACCACGACCCCGCCCTGTTGCGCCAACTGGGCAAAATGAACCTCTACCCCCAAACCGGCATCACGGTGCTGGCAGTTGCCCCACCCGATGGCGACATCACCATTCGCGCAGATGATGTGCGTTTCGTGTTGCCGCACGATACCGCCCGCTATATTTTGGTTTCCGATATCATTGATTGACTTTCACGTATATTTGCGCCGTATCATCCCGATAGACGTTCTGCCAACCGGGTGAATGCTCTACCGCCGAAACCAGATTCGGGGTGGCAGCGGGATTCAGCAGCAGTACCGATACCCCCGCCGCATCGAGCCGCGATTCCCAATCGGGGGCAGCATCGGCGATGGCGCGGTATGTTTGCCACTGCTCGGGGGGATACAACTCGAAACGGGTGTCAATCCACACCGGGCGTTGCGGCAGTGCGAAAATCAGGTAACTGGAAAACGCCAAATCGCTCCACAATCCGTCGGGCAGTTCGGGGTGAGCCGACAGCCATTCCACTGCCGCGACAGGTGTATCCGCCGACAGCGCCGGCGGCGCATCCGACCACCATTTTTCGCGCACGCCGGGCAGCATCGCCAGCGGCAAAACGATGAACATCGCCAAAAATGCGGCATTCAGTGCGGGGATGCCCCGACTTTCGCGCGGATGGGGCAGTCGGGTGGAAATCTGTTTCGCGGCGATGGGCGCGGCAACCATGGCAAACCAGATGCCATAACGCACGGCGGTTATCGCCATAATGGAAAATCCTGCCAGCCACAGCCATTCTGCGCCCGAAAGTTTGGCGCGCCCATCGCGAAAATTCCAGCCGATGAGCAGTACCAGCACCGCCAGCACGCCGAAAAAGAGCGCGCCCTGCCACGTGTGCAGGGTTGGCGGTCGCCATTCCGCGCCGAAATGCTGGCTGGCGGGGTCGGTGAGCAGCGCCCACACATACTGCCACGCCCGCCATCCACGCGGATTGAGCAGACTGGCAGCCGTCATTCCCGCCAGCGCGGCTGCCATTTCGCGGCGATTGCCGCCCCCGCCGACCATCGCCGCGCCGACCAGCAGAAAACCGAGCACAAACGAGCCGTGCAGATTTACCCACAGCAGCATCAGCCCGGCAAAAACCCACCAGCGCGATTTTTCGCCGCGCTGCCAGCGCCACAATTCCCACAGCATCAGCGCAAACAGCGGATACGCGAAAATCTGCGGGCGCATCGCCCAATTGTTGCTGCCAACCATCGCCGCCACAAAAGCGATTGCCGCCGCCAACCGGCTGTTTGCTCCCGCTCGCCGAGCCGTATCCCACACCAGCGAAAAAGTGACTGCCAGCAGCAGCGCGCGCACTGCCACCGTCAGCGACACCCCGCCGATGCGGTATAGCAGCATAAAAATCACCGCCGACAGCCACGAATGGTACACAAACGGCTGCCCGGCGCGGGTGAACGAGTAACTGTCGGCGGCGGGAATGCGCCCGTCGCGCAGAATATCGCCGCCCAACCGCAGATACCACCAATAGTCATTCGGCTGGACGGGCAGCAGCAGAAACACCGCCAGCAGAAAAAAAAGCGCCACCCCCCACCAGAGCACGCCGGTAGATTGTGGCAAATACTTTTTCACGAAAAACCCCCGATAGTTTCAAGTGGTCAGTTTTCGGCGGTCAGTGATCAGCAAATGGCTGATGGCTGACAACTGACCGCTAAATTGCGGTTCCCACACTCTGTTTCAGGTACGCCTGAATGAATTCATCCAACCGCCCGTCGAGCACGGCTTCGGCGTTACCGACTTCGTGGTTGGTGCGATGGTCCTTCACCATTTTGTACGGGTGCAGCACATACGAGCGAATTTGGTTGCCGAATCCGGCCTCGACATGTTCGCCCTTCAGCCGCGCCTGTTCTTCCATCCGCCGCTGTTCTTCCAAATCGTATAGTTTTCCTTTTAAGATGCGCATCGCGGCTTCTTTGTTCTGTACCTGCGAGCGCTGATTTTCGCACGTCACCACGATGCCCGTCGGTTTGTGTTTCAGCCGCACGGCGGTGGAGTTTTTCTGCATGTGCTGTCCACCCGCACCGGAAGAACGATACACGTCCATTTCCACATCATCGGGGTTAATTTGAATGTCGATATCGCCTTTGATGTCGGGGACAACTTCCACCAGCGCGAAAGATGTGTGACGCCGGCTATTGGCGTCAAACGGCGAAATTCGCACCAGCCGGTGGACGCCGCGCTCGGCTTTCAAGTAACCATACGCGTATTTGCCTTTCACCAGCACGGTAACACTTTTTAATCCCGCGCCGTCGCCCTCCAATTGGTCGAGAATTTCGGTTTTATAGTGATGCGTTTCTGCCCAGCGGAGATACATTCGCAGCAGCATCTCTACCCAATCCTGCGCTTCGGTGCCACCCGCCCCCGCCGAAATGGAAATCACAGCGTCGTCGCGGTCGTGTTTGCCGGAGAGCATCGCCTGAAATTCCATCGCGTTGAATTCATCTTCCAGCCGTTTCACTTCGGCGGAAAACTCGGCGAGCGCGACATCGTCGCTATCATCCAGCGACAGTTCCACCAATTCGTGGAGTTCTTCGATTTCGTGTTGCAGGGTTTTCCACTGTTTCATTTCTTCCTGCAACGCCGAAAGCTCCTGCATTTTTACCTGCGCGGACTGGGCGTCATCCCAAAAATCGGGGGCGACAGTCTCTTTTTCC
>JANTHQ010000233.1 GCA_024762375.1 Anaerolineaceae bacterium | reverse complement strand
CTGGCAGAGGTGGATGCTCAACTGGACAGTCTGAATGCAGTGCAGCAAACGAAATCCGCTTCTACCGAAAAATGGCAGGGCGCTAACGAGCAGGTTCTGTGGGAAGGGCGACCGTTTCTGTCGCTGGTGACAAATTATGTCATCACCAACCAGCGGGTGCGTATCATCGAAGGGTTGGTCGGCAAAAAATATGAGGATACGGAACTGGTGCGCGTGCAGGATGTGGATTTCAAACAGTCCATCGCTGAACGGGCGATGAATATCGGCGATATTTTCATTCGCAGCCACGACCCCAGCAACCCGGAAGTGATTCTGCGAAATGTGCAAAATCCCCACGATGTGCACGAAATTTTGCGCCGGGCGGTCATCCAAGCCCGCAAAGATTACGGCTTGCGCTATCGGGAAGAAATGTGAGTGCGTCATTTGTCATTCGTCCTTTGTCATTTGCTTTGGACTTGAAACTTTGGACTTGGGACTGACTGCACCTTGCAACTTTAAACCTTGAACTTTAAACCCGAAACTCCCCATCGGTGATTTATGACCAAAAAACTACTGTTCGTGCTATTGGCACTCATCCTTTTGCCGATTGTCTCGGCGCAAGCGCAATCACCCGGTTTGGCCATTGCGGTGGATATCGGTTTTGACGGGTATGCCAAACAGAATGTGTGGGTGCCCATTACCGTGCGCGCCGAAAATGCCGGTGCGGCAATCAGCGGCGAAATTCGCGCCCGCGCCGGCTACCCCGGCGAAACATACGCCGTCAGCCTGAATTTGCCCGCGCAATCGCAAAAAACCGTCACCATGCTGGCGCCATATCACGGCGATTTCACTGTGCAATTTGTCACCGATGACGGGCAAACGCGCTTTAAAAAAGTTGTCAGTGCCCGCCCGTTGGGGCCGTATGATTATTTTGTGGGCGTCATCGCCGATAACCGCGACACGCTGAATTTTTTGGCGGGATTGCAGAGTTCGGCCGGTAGTCCGGTTTCGGTGGCGCATTTGCAAACAAGCGATTTACCGGCGCAGGCGGGCGGGCTGGCGGCATTCGATGCACTCATTTTCAACGGGGTGGATACCTCCGGGCTGTCTGCGGGGCAGGTCGACACGCTCAACGATTGGGTTGCCGGTGGGGGAAAACTGGTGGTCGGCGGTGGCCCCAACGCCGGGTTGACCGTCAGTGGGCTGCAATCGCTGTTACCCGCATCGAATTTTGTGTTGAAAACTGTACCGGCGCTGGATAATCTGCAAAATTTGGGCGGGCGTCCCATTCCCAACGAAGGGCCATTTTCTGCTGCCGTGCCGCAGTCGGTTAGCGGGATGATTGATTTGTACGAGCAGGATATGCCCTTTTTGGTGCGTCAATTGCTGGGCGAAGGGCAAGTGGTCTATTTCGCGCTCGATTTTTCGCTGGCGCCGATGGACGGTTGGGCGGGCAACGAAAATTTCTGGCGGCAGGTGCTCAATCCGCTGGAAAGCCATCCGCCGTTTTATGTCGGGTACGATGCCCCCCGCGCGATGAGCGATTATCTGGCGGCAATTGATGGCGGCGGGCTGCCGTCGCCCGTGCTTTTTACCGGTTTTTTGTGTCTGTACTTTCTGTTTCTGGTTCCACTGAACTATTGGCTGCTGAAACGGCTCAAACGCCGGGAGTTGGCATGGCTCACCATCCCCGCGCTGATTGTGCTGTTCACGCTGGCGGGATATGTGGGCGGTTTTCGGGCACGCGGAAAAAACAGTATTTTGCGCCAACTGTCGGTGGTGTGGCAGCAAAATGGCGCATCGGCGGCGGAAGAGACGGCATATCTGGGATTGTATGCGCCGGTGCGCGACCGCTTCGACATTATTTTTGATGATGTGGCGCTGGTTCAGCCCAGCGAAGGGGGCAACGGTTTTCGCGGTGTCAAATCGAATGTTTCCGCGCCGACAACCATTTTTTACGGCGCGCGCACCGAGTTGCGCAACCTGTGGACGGACATCGGCAGTATGTCTTCTGTGGTGGCACAGCGGCGCACCGCCGTGCAGCCGATTGACCTGCAATTGACGATTTCCGGTAGCAGGGCTTCTCCTCGATTGAGCGGCACAATTGTGAACCACAGCGAAAATACTTTTACGGCGGTGGCACTGTTTGCCGGAAGTTACGGCGTGAAACTCGGTTCGCTGCCGCCCGGCGAAACGACAATTGACCAGCCGCTGCAATTGCTGAATGTTCAGCCGTACAATGGCACCGATTTATGGGGCACGCCGTATGGTCAACTGAATAACCCGTTGGCGCAAACCCAAGACCAGGTGGTGCGCGGGCTTTTCTGGAACAATCAATTTTCCGCGCCATACCCGCAGAGCACGCCATCGCAATTGGGCGACACGGTTTTTTTGGTGGGTTGGGCAGACAGTATCCCCGCCGATTGGGTTTCGGTGGCACACAAACGGGTGACATACCAACCGGCGCAGGTGCGGGTGGTGGCGGCATCGCCGGGGGGAGGTGGCAAATGAGCGCCATCATCACGGTAGAAAACCTGACCAAATCATTCAAACAGCGAAAAGCGCTGGATGGCATCTCGTTCAGTATTCAACGCGGCGGTATTTTCGGTTTTGTGGGGCCGAATGGCGCGGGCAAAACCACCACCATTCGCATTTTGACCACGTTGCTGCAAGCCGATAGCGGCACGGTCACGGTGGATGGCTTCGATGTGCGGCGCGATATCGCGCAGGTGCGGCGACGGTTGGGGTATGTGCCCGACTTTTTCGGGCTGTACACCGACATGACCACGTGGGAGTATCTGGACTTTTTTGCCGGATGCTATCACATTCCCCCCGCCGACCGTCCCGCGCTGATGACCGATTTACTGGAACTGGTAGATTTAACCCACCGCCGCGATGATTTTGTGGACGGGCTGTCGCGGGGGATGAAACAGCGGCTGGGGCTGGCACGCGCCCTGATTCACGACCCGGAAATTCTGGTGCTCGATGAACCGGCGGCGGGACTCGACCCGCGGGCGAGGGTGGAATTTCGTGCCCTGCTGAAGGAATTGCAGCGATTGGGCAAAACCATCTTCTTCTCGTCGCACATTTTGGCAGATGTGGATGAACTCTGCACCGATGTCGGTATCATTGAAGCGGGGAAAATGGTGGCGCTCGGCAATTTAGAGGAACTCCGCGCTCGATTGCGGCGGCAGCGCATCATCAAATTCACCGTCATCGGCGAAAATGTGGATGCCGCGCTGGCGGTGCTGTCGTATGTGCCGCAGGTTTCGCAGGTGGAACGGCGACAGGTAAACGGCGATTGGGAGGTTTCGCTGCGGTTTGACGGCGACAAACGGGCGGTCAGCGCGCTCATCGCCAAATTGGTGCGCGCCGATGTGCCGCTGCTCTCTTTTTCAGAAGAAACCGAATCGCTGGAAGATGTGTTCATGCAACTCACCGAAGGGATTGTATCGTAATGGCAAAATTTTGGGCGAGTTTAAAAGACAATCCGGTTTTGGTCAATGAGTTACGCGGCCGCATGCGCGGGCGGCGGGCATTTTGGATTTTGGGGGTTTATCTGCTGGTGCTCAGCGGATTGATGTTCACCATTTATTTGACGGTATATCAGGATGCTGTGGTATCCGGGCGGTACTATTACACGGGGCAATTTCAGCAGTCGTTGGAAGCCGCATCCACTTTGGGGAAAGCCATTTTTTATGGCACGAATGTGCTGTTGCTGCTTGGTGTCACGCTGATTAGCCCGGCGTTCACAGCCAGCGCCATCGTCAGCGAAAAAGAACGTCAAACGTTCGACCTGCTGGTGATAACCGCGCTACCGGCGCGAAACATCGTGCTCGGAAAATTGAGTGCGGTGCTGGTGTTTATTGGATTGCTCATTCTGGCCACACTTCCATTTCAGAGTATGGCATACTTTTTCGGCGGGGTGGCGTTCAGTGATATTTTACTGGCATTGCTATTGCAATTGCTCACCACACTGCTGTATTGCAGTTGGGGGCTGTTCGTTTCCAGTTTTGCCCGCACAGTGACCGTCGCCAACATGATAAATTATGTGGCAATCGTGCCGATGCTGCTCGGCGTGCCGTTTATGCTCTTTTTGGTGGGGGTGGCGTCGGCGGGTGCGGCGTTTTCCGTTTTCCAGCATCCCCCTTTCCCGGTAGCGGTGGTGCTCGTCTATTTCATTCTCTTTTTTGTCAGTATCAACCCGCTGAGCATGGGTATTGCCTCGGCGATATTTGTGCAGGAAACGGGCAATTACGTTTTCAGTATTGAACAATTCTTCAATCAGAGCATCCCCATCATTTCGCCTTGGGTGGTGTATATTGTATTCTCTCTGCTGA
>JANTHQ010000232.1 GCA_024762375.1 Anaerolineaceae bacterium | reverse complement strand
GAACCGGGTGAAACGGTCAATCTGACCGTGACCGCCACCGAACCGGATGGCACGCCCGCCGCCGGCGCGGAACTTTCGCTCGATATGGTGGACAAAGCCGTGCTCAGCCTGCGTCCGCGCACCGATGATATTCTGTCCACATTTTACGGGCGGCGCAGTTTGCAGGTTGGCACATCCAGCGGGTTGAGCATTTCCGGCAATCGCTATTTCAAACAACTATCGCAGGATATAGATTTGGAAGTGGAACCGGAACAGCCGCGCGGGCTGGGAGATGTGCTCGGCGGGGCAGCCGATATGGTGATGGAAGCCGTGCCCTCCGCGCCGATGGCGATGAAAGCCGCCGTACCCACCGAAGCCCCGGCGGCAGCGGAAAATATCGCGCCGCCGGAAGGGGTGGACATCCGCGAGAATTTCGCCGATACCGCGCTGTGGCAGCCGGTCGTCACCACCGATAGCGACGGCAAAGCCACCGTGACTGTCACCCTGCCGGACAATCTGACCACGTGGGTGCTGCGCGGCGTGGGCATCACCCGCGACACACACGTCGGCGAAACCACCACCGATGTGGTTGCCACCAAACCGCTGCTGGTTCGACCCGTTACCCCGCGCTTTTTCGTGGTGGATGACCGCGCCGAATTGGCGGCAAACATTTCAAACAACACCGATACCGATTTGGAAACGGAAGTCAGTCTGGCGGCGGAAGGCATCGCCATCAGCGCCGACACACCGCCGCGCCAAACCGTCACCATCCCCGCCCACAGCGAAACGAAAGTGACGTGGAATGTGCGGGTGAATGATGTTGTCTCGACGACGCTGGTGTTCGCCGCCGTTTCCGGCGATTACAGCGATGCCAGCAAACCGCGTCTGTCCACCGCCGACAACGGCGGGCTGATGGTGCTGCGCTATACCGCGCCCGACATCGTCGGCACGGCGGGGCAACTGGCGGATGGCGGTTCGGTAACGGAAGGCATCGCCCTGCCCCCCAATTTCGATGACCGGCGCGGGCAGTTGACCATCCAACTCGACCCCAGTCTCGCCGCCGGTATGCGCGACGGGTTGAAATATCTGGAACATTATAAATATGAATGCACCGAACAGACCGTCAGCCGCTTTTTGCCGAATGTGCTGACATGGCACGCGCTCAAATCGCTGGGGATTGACAATCCCGAACTGGCGAAAAATCTGCCCGCGCTGCTGGACACCGGGCTGGAAAAACTGTACCGCGAGCAGAATCCCGATGGCGGCTGGGGCTGGTGGTATCGCACCGACCGCTGGCAAAGCAACGAGTATATCACCGCGTATGTGGTTTTCGCCCTGCTGAAAGCCCGGCAAGCGGACGTGAGCGTGTCGGATACGGTGCTGGCAAACGGCATCAACTACCTGAAAAAGCAGGTGCAGGCGGTGGACACGTTCAACGCGCCGCGAATCGCCAACCGGCAGGCGTGGCTGCTGTATGTGCTGTCGGAGGCGGATGCGGTTTCATCGGCGCGGCTGGATGATTTGTTCAACCAGCGCGACCATTTGAGCACCTATGCCGAAGCGTATCTGGCACAAGCCATCTGGCTGCAAAACCCCAACGATGACCGGCTGCAAACCCTGCTATCGGACATCAACAACGCCGCCATTCTGAGCGCGACCGGCGCACACTGGGAAGAAGATTTTTACGACTGGTGGGCAATGAACACCGACACCCGCACCACCGCCATCGTGCTCGATACCCTGACCAAACTCGACCCGGACAACGCGCTCAACCCGAATGTGGTGCGCTGGCTGATGGTGGCGCGCAAAGCGGGCATCTGGGAAACCACACAGGAGACAGCATGGGCGCTCATCAGCCTGACCGACTGGATGCTGCTCACCGGCGAACTCGATGCCAATTTCGATTACAGCGTTTATCTGAATGATGCGGAACTGGGCGGCGGCACAGTCACCCCCGACACCGTGCAGGAAAGCAAGAAAATCACCGTGCCCATCACCGACCTGCTGGCGGACGCGCTGAACACGCTCGCCGTTGCCCGCACCGATGGCAATGGTCGACTCTATTACACCGCGCATCTGGAAGTGTACCAGCCGGTGGAAGACATCGAACCCGCCGACCGCGGCATCATCGTCCAGCGGAAATACTCGCTGGCATCCTGCACTGATGACGTGTGTCCCGATGTGCGCGAAGCCAAACTCGGCGACGTGATTCGGGTGGATTTGACGATTATCGCCCCGCAAAACCTCTATTATCTGGTGGTGGAAGACCCGCTGCCCGCCGGCGGCGAAGCGATTGACACCGGGCTGGCGACCACCAGTCTGCTGGCAATGGATCCGTCACTGCGGCGGCAGGATTCGCCATATTGGTGGTGGTGGCGCTGGTACAGCCGCAGCGAACTGCGGGACGAAAAAGTGGTGCTCTTTGCCGATTTTCTGTCGAAGGGGACGTATGAGTACAGTTACACCTTCCGCGCCACCCTGCCCGGCGACTATCACGTCATCCCCACCGTGGCGAAAGAATTCTACTTCCCCGAAGTGTTCGGTCGCAGCGACGGGCGATTGTTGAGCATCGGGCGATAAAATTCTGACCCGACAAAAATATGGGGGCACGCTGCGGCGTGTCCCCATCGGATAAAACCGATTAAAATACCTCTGTCACTAATCGCCAATAACGCCGCCAACCTCACACGCCGTGTAATTCTTTAATTGCCAGCGGTAGGCGGGTCAGAACATCGCTGGCGATGACACCGGCTTCCCATAACTGGTCGCGCGTGATTTCGCCGGCCAACCCGTGCAGGTACGCGCCGGCCACCGCTGCATCGAATGGTGGCACACGCTGGGCCAACATCCCGGCGATACTCCCCGCCAGCACATCGCCGGAGCCGGCAGTCGCCAGCGCAGGGTTGGCAAATGGCAATACCGCCACGTCGCCATCGGGACCGGCTATCACCGAAAATGCACCTTTGTACACCACTACCGTGTTCCACCCTCTCGCCATTTCGGGGACAATCTCCAGCCGTTGGGCTTCAATTTCGGCAATAGACATGCCCGTTAAACGGCTCATCTCCCCCGGATGGGGCGTTAAAATTGTGCGCGGGGGCAGCAACTCCCACCAGTCCGAAAGTTCTGCGAGCAAATTGAGACCGTCTGCATCCAAAACCAGCGATTTTTCCGGCGGGAAGTTTTGCAATAATTGCTGCAAGAATTGGCTGACAGCGGGCGTTTGCCCCAGCCCGGGGCCGACCAGCACCGCAGAGTATGCGGGGAGTTTTTCGAGCACCGCGGCGATGGCAAACGCACCGATGCCACCTTCGGCGGTTTCAAGCGGGATGAAAGTGGTTTCGATGCAGTGCGCGGCAACCATTTCCTGCACGCATTTCGGGGTGGCAACCGTGACCAGCCCCGCGCCAACGCGATATGCTGCCGCCGCCGATAGCGCCGGTGCACCGACATAGTTTATCGAGCCGGAAATGACCATCACTTTGCCGAAAGACCCTTTGTGCCCCCACAGCGGACGCGGTGGCAGCATGTCCGCCACCGATTCGGCCGTCACCAATTGCGGCAAATCAGCCGGAAAATCCTCGTCTGAAATTTCAATATCGGCGATGAGCAACTGCCCGACATACGCCGCGCCGGGAAACAGTACCTGCCCCCGTTTCGGTGCGGCAAACGTAACGGTCAAATCGGCCGGCAGTGTCAGCGGGTCGAGTGCGCCGGTATCGGAATGCAGCCCTGTCGGAATATCCACCGCCACAATCACCGGCCCAATTTCGCTGTTTTTGGGTGGGTCAATCGGGTCTGTGAGAGACGGTGCAACCATCGTGCGGCGATTTTCTATCGTTTGCCGCACGATGCTCAACAGTCGGGCCAATTCGCCGCCAATGGGACGCGACACACCCGTGCCGAGCAGAGCATCAACCACGATGGCGCTGTTTTCCACAAAACTTTTCAGTTGCTCGGCGCCGCTATCTTCGTGCCAAAAAACAACCGGCAAATGGTACACCGACAACCGGTTCCAGTTGGGGTCGTCCGATAAGTTTTGTCGTTTCCAAATATACACCGAAACTGCCGCACCCAACTCGGTTAAATATCGAGCCGCGACCAGCCCGTCGCCCCCGTTGTTTCCCGGCCCCACCAGCACCAGCACACGTTTTCCGTCCGCACCGAACTGCTCGGCGATGGCTTCTGCCACCGACCGTCCGGCATTTTCCATCATGGCATCATAACTCAAACCGTGTGCGTTGGCTGAGTCTTCGGCTGTTTTCATTTGTGCTGCTGTGACCAGATTCATCATTCACCTGCCTTTTTTGCCCACAAAATACCGGCTGAAATGCCAAGCGCAATTCCCAATACCAT
>JANTHQ010000231.1 GCA_024762375.1 Anaerolineaceae bacterium | reverse complement strand
CTACCAAGAATGGTTTGCCGGTTGTTTTCACGACTCCATGCTGTACTTTGGCATAACCCACCAAAATTAACATTGCTACCAGCACGATGATAAAAAATATGTCCATTTCATTCTCCGCGTTCGTCGGTCTCTAACCTTAATGCCCCTGCATTATACCCCCAACCGCAACGCGGCGCAACTGCAACCCTACGGAATACTGTCGAAAAACCTACGCCATATTGCCTATTTTACAGCATTATTGTCAACTTTAGACGGGTCGGAGCGGCGGGGCAACTGTTTATGCGGCAGTATCACCCGCACAATGGTTCCCTGTGCGGGCGCAGATTGAATGGAAATATCGCCGCCAAAAAGGTTGGCGCGTTCCTGTAACCCCAGCAACCCAAACGACCCCCTTCGAGCCAAATCGGCTGTGTTCTCCGGCACGGAAAATCCTTCGCCATCATCCCGAATTTCCAACAGCGTTTGGCGCGGCAAAAACCGTATCGTCACCCACACGTGCGATGCGCGGGCATGTTTACGAATGTTGTTCAATATTTCTTGGGTAATGCGGAAAATTGCGACTTCCATATCGGGGGTTAAGCCCACCGGTTCACCCTCGATATGCAGTTGCGCCGACAACGGTTCATCCTGCTCCAGTCGCCCCACCAGATATTGCAACGCCGGAACCAGCCCCAAATCTTCCAGCGCCAGTGGACGCAAATCTCGCGAAAATTGGCGAATACCGGCGATGGCATCCGTTACCATCGTCCGCACTTCCGTTAATTGGGCTTTGCTCTCGTCGATGGTTTGTTCACCGAGCATTTCCCGCGCCAATTCGATGCGCTGTCCGATAGCGATGAGATTCTGGATAGTGCCATCGTGTAAATCACGGGCGATGCGTTTTCGTTCCTCTTCCTGCGAATCGGTGACCGAGGCGACATATTCCTGCAATCCGGCGCGATACGCGCTGAGTTGGGTGACCATATGGTTGAATGCCATACCCAGCGTGCGCAATTCTGAAATTCGGCTGAGTGCCACCTGCGCATCATAATCGCCCGATGCGACCTGTTTTGCCTGCGCTGCCATCCGCTCGATGGGAGCAGTGATGCGCCGCACCGCCCACAGCAACACCAACGCCAGCGAAACCAATCCTACCAGCAGCACACCGGAAACTGCCAGCAGAGGTTTCCACAATGGCACCGCCGGTTGGGTGGCAATCAGCGATTGCATCGCCAGCGCGGTGGCGCCCACTGCCAACACCAGCATCAATGCCAGCGGGATGATAACCAGCCAGATTGCCAGCACTCGCAATTCCAGCCCGCTCGTTTGTTTCGCGCGATTTTTTTTCATCATGGGAAAATTTTAGGCAGTGTGACCGGGGGCAATCCAGCCGTGGCGCACGGCGTGCATCACCGCTTCGGTGCGCGAGTTGACATTCAATTTGGAAAAAATGTTGGATAGATGCGCCTGCACGGTACGGTCGCTGATAAACAATTTGCGCCCGATTTCTTTGTTGGTCAGCCCTTCGCCCACCAGCCGCAAAATGTCCATTTCGCGTTCGGTCAACCCGCCATAATCCTGTTTGATATTCGACAGCACGTCGGGCAGGGTTTTGCCGCTGGTAAACTGCGACACCACCTTTCCGGCGACGCTCGGCGCCAGTGCCAAATCGCCTTTGATAACGGTGCGGATGGCTTTGGTCAACTCGTCCGCTTCGGCGGTTTTCAGCAGATAGCCGTTCGCGCCTGCCTGCAACAGTGCAAAAACATATTCGTCATCATCGTGCGCGGTGAGCACCAGCACGGCAATTTCGGGATGTTTTTCTTTGATGCGTTTGGTCGCTTCGATGCCGCCGCCATCGGGCATACGAACATCCATCACCACCACATCCGGTTCCAAATCATCCGCCAGTTGGACGGCTTCTCTGCCGGTGGATGCCTCACCCACCACTTTGATGTCGGGTTGGCGTTCCAGCAATTGCCGTGTGCCTGCCCGCACAACCACATGGTCATCTGCCAATAGAATTTTTATTGCTCCGGTCATAAGATTGTTCCAAGTTTCAGGTTTCAGGTTTCAGGTTCAAAGTTGCAGAGTGGCAGAGTTGCAAATTTCACCTTCGCACCCGCGCACTTTCTCACTTTCATAACCTCAGTTTGAGATAAGATTTTTCGGTCCACAGATTCACACAGATGGGTAAAATTCCTATCCCTATCTCTATCTCTATCTCTATCCCATTCGCCAATCAACCAATTATCCATTTTACACCAACCACGCCGAACCATCATCCGCACAATAGCGAATTTCGCCGGGCGAAATCGCCTATGCGCCCACCACCGCCATTTGCAGGGGGATGGTTTCGCCCGCCATATCGCCGGCAATGGCATCGGGCAGCAGATGGGTCAGGGTGACGGGCACAATTTGGTTGTGCCGATTGCCCGCCGCAAATGCGGTTACCCGCACATAATTGTCGGTCAGTCCGCTCCACAGATAGCCGCCCGCTGTTTCTTCTGCCGTTTCCCACAGCACCGGCAACGTTTGCCCGATGAGCGATCGCCGGAAAGCGCGTTCGTGCCGTGCCGAAATGTCGTGCAATTGCTGACTCCGTTCGTGCGCCACGCGGGGGTCAACCTGACCGGGCATGCTCGCCGCAGCCGTGCCTTCGCGGGGTGAATAGCGGAAAATATGTGTGCCACTGAACGCCATCCGGTCAACAAACGCCAGCGAATCAGCAAACTCCGCATCCGTTTCGCCCGGAAAACCGACGATGATATCGGTGGTGATGCTGATGCCGGGCACAGCAGCGCGGGCAGATTCCACCAGCGCGGCAAATTGCGATTGACTGGTTCGGCGCGCCATCCGCCGCAAAACCGAATCGCTGCCGCTTTGCAGGGGCAGATGCAGATGGCGGCACAAACGGGGGTTTTCCCACAGGCTGAAAAAATCCGCATCCAAATCCCACGGTTCCAGCGATGACAGCCGCAGGCGGGGAATATCGGTTTCTGCCAGAATGGCGCGCACCAGCGCCGAAAGCCCGTGCGGGTTGCCGCGGTCGTGCCCAAACGAACCGAGATGCACGCCGGTGAGCACGGCTTCCTGATAGCCTGCCGCTTCCAACCGGCGAATCTCGTCCACTACCTCGGCGATGGTACGGCTGCGCCCCGCGCCCCGCGCCGCAGTAACGATGCAGAATGTGCAGCGGTTGTCGCAGCCATCCTGCACTTTCACAAATGCGCGGGTGTGTTCGCCGGGGGCAGGCAGCGGAAACGCTGCATCGGGGGCGGGAATATCGCCGACAGGCGGCATCAACCCCGCTTCGACCACTTTTTGCAGCAGATTGTCTTTTTCGGTATTGCCGACAATCAAATCCACACCCAACGCGGCGATGGCGTCCGGTTCCAACTCGGCATAACAGCCCGTCACCACAATTGCCGCACCGGGATTGTCGCGTTTCAGCCGCCGAATCTTTTGGCGGGAAGTTCGGCTGGCGTTGTGTGTCACCGTACAGGTGTTAAACACGCACAAATCGGCGGATTCGCCGGGGCCCACCACCTGATGTCCGGCAACTTTAAACTGCCGGCTCAAACTTTCAATTTCGCTGATATTCAATCTACAACCGATAAAATCCAATCGAACACGCACAAATCTTGCCTGCCTATCGTTTTAGTCTGTGTACAAGGTATACTGACACAAACCGGATTTGTCAATTTTGGGGAAAATAAAAAGCCTGCCGGCGTTCCGACAGGCTTGAATGGGCGAAAATGGCTACCCAAGTTTGAACATATTTTGGAATTTCATCGCCAGCCCCATGTCGCCTTTCAGTTTAACTTTCCCCTGCATAAAGGCGTTCATCGGGTTTAATTTGCCGCTGACCATATCCATGTAATCTTGTGCGTCCATGGCGAGGGTCATAGTTGGGTTTTCCACCGGTTCTTGCGACACGGCCGCTTTCCCATCAGCGATGTTGACCACCCATGTGCCGCCATCTTCGCCGGAAAGTTCGATTTGCACGGTGGCGTTCACACCCTGCGCTTTCTCGGGCACAAACGCGGCGGGCATTTTGTCGAAAAGGTCTTGGGGTTTCATAGAATTCTCCTTCTATATTGTTAGGGTAAAGGTTGCAGGCAGTATGAAGCAAGTGGCTGACTGCTGACTGCTGACTGCTGACTGCTGACTGCTGACTGCTGACTGCTGACTGCTGACTGCTGACTGCTGACTGCTGACAATAGTATATCGCATCCGATGCGGATGTCAATTTTTTATAACGCAGTGCGTAATCTTAACGCCACTGCATATCCAAATCGAAGAAAATGTTCTCCACCGAATCGTTCCGCACGCGCACAAAATAGGTTGTATCCGACATCAGATAGCCATCCCACGTGAAAAGT
>JANTHQ010000230.1 GCA_024762375.1 Anaerolineaceae bacterium | reverse complement strand
CTGCGTGCGGTGCGCTGCATCCAGCGCCACACTGACCGTTTCGGCGATGGTCTGCCAAAAATCGGTATTCTGCCCGATGAGCGTCTGAAAATCTGCCAGCGCGGGGTCGGCGGGAAAATGCCGCCGTGCCATGTCCAGCAGCCGTGCCGCGCTGTCTGTTTTTCCCGTTTTGAAAATGAGCGCCGCCGCCAGCCGTTGCCAATCGTCAGCCGTGGGTGAATCAGTGGCAACCAGCCGTGCCTGCGCAGCAACCGCTTTCGACCACTGCTGCCGGTGGTGGTGCGCCCGGGCCAGCAATTTCAGCGCGGCAGGCAAACCATTCACCCGCGAATCAAGCGCATCGGTCACCGCCGATACATTTCCGCGCGCCAGCTCGGTTTCCAACCGGTGCAGTTCTGCCGGAGTGACGGGTTCTATTTCTGAGAATGCCCCATCCGCCCGGCGATACTGTGCCCGCGCCCGCGAAATATCGCCCGACAGCAGATACGCCTGCCCCAGATATTCGTCGAGCGTGCCGGGCAGCCACGTTTGCCCCTGCATGCTCAGCGATTCGGCAGGCAGTTGCTGCGCTTGTTCCAGCCAGCGGCGGGCATTTTCGGGGTCGTCGCGGTCAAGGTAGAACATCCCCGCGGCGATGAACAAATGCTGCCGGCGGGGAAATCGCACCACAGCCTGTTTCAGCAGCGATTCGGCGGCATCGAAACGGTGAGTTTTGCTGTACAGCGCAATCAGCCACAGATGGGTGTAATAAAACTCCACTTCGCTGATGCCGCGCCCGTTTTGTGCCACCACAAATTCCAGCGCGTCAATCGCCGGTTGCCGGTCGCCCAAAATTGCCAGCGACATGCCCAAATGGTGATGCCAGCGCACGCTGTGCGGGTCTTCTGCCAAACATTTGCGGATGATGTGCAGATTGCGGCGCGTTTTTTGTTTGAAAAGGTCATCGCCCAGCACATACCCGACATGCTCAATTTCGATATTGGTGTATGCCACCGTCAGCGGACGCGATGCCGCCGCCAGATTCAAATCTTCGTGCAGGGGATAGATGAATGACAACCCCAACCCGTTGCGAAAAAGCCGCAGGTGATGGGCGATGGAACGCGATTGACGATGCTGGGCGTTCGGGCTGACGATGCGCGCGCTGTACACATCGGCTTTGCCCGATGCCAACGCCTGCTTGAGTCGCGCCAGATTTTGCGGCGAAATGCGGTCGTCCGCATCCATCCAGAAAACCCATTCGGCAGTGGCGCGGCGAATGGCGGCATTCCGCGCAGCAGCGAAATCGTCAATCCAGTCGAACCGGGACACTTTCGCGCCGAATGATTCTGCGATTTCCACCGTGCGGTCGGTAGAGCCGGTATCCACCACGATGATTTCCGCCGGAAAATCGCCCACCGAGCGCAGACATTCCGCCAGCGTGTCTTCCTCATTTTTCACAATCATGCACAGCGATACCGACGGCAGATTGTCGGGCGCGGTTGCGCCGTCAAATGCCAGCGTGATGCGTGAAACGGGGGTTGAAGCTTTGCCGCTCATCATTCGCTCACTCGTTCTTTCACCGATTCGCTCATCTTCCATGCCACCATCGCTTCACTTTCCTGCCCCAATTTTTGCAGACAAACCGCTGTCAGTTTCCACGCTTCGGCGATTTGTGCCGGTTGGCGTGCCACCGTGATTTCCCGCTGAAAGGCTTCGGCGGCAGAGAGAAAATCGCCGCGCCGAAATGCCGCCGTGCCCACCGCGTGATGCGCCGTCGCCAATTGCGCTTCCAGCACGCCGGGCTGCCAGTCTTCCCCTTCGGCGGTGGCAGTCGGCAGCAATCGCGCCCGTTCCAGCAGCGACACGGCGGCTTCGGGGCGATTTTGGTGCAGCCGGAACATACCCGCCGCCACCAGCAGATGCCGCCGCCGGGGATAGCGTTCCAGCGCGCGAGCCAGCACGGCATCGGCGCGGGCGGGTTGGTCGGTGTTGACATACGCCGACAGCAACAGCAGATGGGCACGGTAAACCTGATTCTGCTCGTTGAGCGCGGGCGCGGGATGCGCCACAATCGGCTCGAACTGCATCACTGCGCCGGCATAATCTTCCATTTGATACAGACTGACGCCCAGATGGTATCGCCATTTCAGGTTATCCGGTTCCGCCGAAATACACTGCCGCAGGATGCGGGCGTTCCGTTCTGCCTTTTGCCGCAATTGCGCCGCGCCGCCGCTGTATCCGCGATGCTCGATGGTGATGTTGGTGTTTGCCAGCGCCAACCCCTGCCGCACCGCCGAATCGGTGGGGGTTTCGTGGATTGCGCCTTCAAACTGCACGCCGCGATAATTGCGGAAAAGCAGGGTGTACAGCGCAACATTCACCGCGGGGGTATCGCCGTTCAGCGGGCTGACCATCCGGCATCGGAAAGCATCGGCGCGCCCGGATGCCACCGCCTCTTTCAATTGCACCAGCGAACGGGGCGGCACGCGGTCGTCGGCATCCAGCCAAAAAATCCACTCGCCGGTGGCGTGCCGCAGCGATTCATTCCGTGCGGCGGCAAAATCGTCAATCCAATCGAACCGAAATACTTTCGCGCCGAAAGATTCCGCAATTTCCACCGTGCGGTCGGTGGAGCCGGTATCCACCACAATTATTTCGGTGGGGAAATCGCCCACCGAGCGCAGACATTCCGCCAGATTGGCTTCTTCATTTTTGACAATCATACACAGCGACACCGACGGGTAACGCACAGGCGGCACATCGCCCGCGAAATTCAACTGCCGCACCACCGGCGCGGGCACGGCGGGCAATGGCAGCATCGGCGCAGATTGGGAACCGAACGTTTTGCGGAACGCAGCGGCGGCGTTAAATTCCAGTTCAAACAGGGTATATTCCGGCGTTTTCAGCGCGATGTGCGGGGTGAACCAGCCCAACTCGCGGCAAAAAGTTTCGGCGGCGTGCCAAACCGTCCGGTCGGGCGTACGGTCAACACCAATGAATATACCGCCGAAACCGAGTGTGGGATACCAATTTTGCAGCAGCGCGCGGGTATCATCGGCGGTGAAAATGCCGGAAAAATAGAGCAGGTGCACACTGCGTACCCGAACCCGGGCGCGGCTTTCCGCGGAATATGGCGGCAGCACCGAAACAATTTCGGTGGCGACGGGCGGGAGTTCCCCCAGCGGCGAACGGGGAAGCGGCAGCGCCAGCACCCGCGAATCGGTATTGCCCGTGCCGGCGAACGCTTGCGCCAGTGTCAGCACCGGCAAACGGTCATCGCCGACCACCGCCAGCGCCGTGCTGTGGCGGGGCAATTCGGCGGCGCGGGCGTACAGATATTGCAACTCGGTGGCGGCGGGTCGGCGTGAGCGGTTTTCGGCGGCGGGGGCAACCACCGGAATGGCAGATACCCGCGTTTTAAGCTGGTTTAAATAGCGGTAAACTTCCTGCGGTAATTTTTGCGGGTCGATATGTTCCACCCACGCTTGCCGCGCCAGTTTTCCCATTTGCTGCAATGTTTCGGGGGAATGGTTTTCCAGCCATGCCGCCAGAATTTCGCCGGTGCGTGCCGCATCGGCCTGCGGGATGCGCAGGGTGAACGCATCATAATCGATTTGGTCGGCGAAAGGCAAGTCGTGTTCATCCGCCAGCAGAATGGGCACACGCCCGGCAGACATCGCCTCGAAAAAGCGGATGGAACCCTCGCCTTCGCCGCGCGGACAGAGCACCGTGCGCGTTTCTGCCAGCGATTGGCGATATTCGGCGCGGTGGCGGGCTTGCAGTTCCGCGCTTTTGCGCTGTTTCACATGCCCGAAAAACATTTCGCGCAGAATGATTTTCGCCGCCAGCGATGGTTCGGCGCGCACGCTGTCCGCCATTTTTTGGCGCAAATCGGTCAACCCGGCATAACCCACAAATACGGTATCATACGGTAATGCGGCAAAATCGGCATCCGCCAGCGCGCCGAAATTCTCCGTTTCGTATGGCAGGGCAACCGTGAGCGGGTCGCGGTGATAGCGATTCGCCCCCACGCGGAAAATCATACCGGGCACGCCCAACGGCCGCGAATCATCGTGCTTCAGAAAATAGACGTGTTTTTCGGCGTGCGCGGCAAAAAATGGCAACGTCCGCAGATATTGCGCTGTGAACCGGATACCCACCGCGTTGACCAGCAACCCCAATTCGAAGGGCAGCACGATGAAATCGGCTGCGGCGGGGTTGGGCACGGCGATAAATCCCGGCGGCAAGTTTTCCGCATCGAACATCGACAGCGGCGGTTGTTCCAGCGGGAAAACAAAATTATCGCGCCCGCCGGAATAGATGTAAAGTTTGAGTGGTTCGGTTGGGTGGGTCATCGTTTACCAATTTTTATCAGTGGCATACCCCAAA
>JANTHQ010000229.1 GCA_024762375.1 Anaerolineaceae bacterium | reverse complement strand
ACTGACCCGCGCCGGGCGGAAAGTGGTCGCCATCGGCGGGGCAGACGCGCACGCCCAAACATACAGTATGGGGGTCATCACCCGCGAGATTTTCCCGTACCGCTACCTTTTCAGCGCGGTGCGAACCCATCTGCTGCTCGATGAGCCGCTATCGCGCGACGTGCCGACCGCCAAAAAACAGGTGCTCGATACCCTGCGGGCGGGACACTGTTTTGTGGCATACGACCTCATCGGCGACACGACCGGTTTTTCGTTCACCGCGCAAAACGCCGACGACCAGATGATTTTCAGCGATGCCGCCACCGCCGTCGCCGTGCAGGGCGATGAAATTGCGCTCGGCAAACTGAATATGCTCACGCTGAACATCAACGTGCCCGCCCGTGCCGAAATTCGGCTGCTGCGCGACGGCGAAATTGTCACCACCGAGCGGGGGCAGTCGCTGCAATTTATGGTGTCGCAACCGGGCGTGTATCGGGTGGAATGTTACAAAGTCCACAAAACAAAATGGCGCGGCTGGATTTACAGTAACCCCATTTATGTTCGACCGGCGGCATAACTATCCATAACACAGTCAACGGTTTGCCGATTAGCGGCGAATTGGTTATACTTTTGCGTCTGAAAAACGAGCGATTTCTGTTGAGCGGGGAAGCCGCCCGGCTTAACGTGACGAGATTTTTGAAGGAGAAATACAATGGCATTTGAACTGAAAGCAGAATTGCGCAACGTTACCGGAAAAAAGGTAAAAGTGCTGCGCCGGTCGGGGCTGACCCCCGCCGAAGTTTACGGGCAGGGAATAGACAACCTGTCTATCCAAATTGATTCAAAAACCCTGCGCCGAGTACTGCACGAAGCCGGGAACACGAATCTCATCGGCATTAAATTGGGACGCAAAAAAGCAGTCAACACCCTGGCCCGTGACATCCAATACGACCCCATCAGCCAAGATGTGCTGCACGTTGATTTTTACGCGGTCAATATGTCCGAAACGGTAGTTGTGTCGGTGCCCATTCAAATCGTTGGCGAAACACCGGCCGAAAAAGAAGGTGGCGTCATCGTTACCGGTATCAACGAACTGGAAATCGAAGCCCTGCCCGGCGACCTGCCCGAAACCATCGAAGTGGACATCAGCAAACTGGAAAACTTCGGCGACTCGCTTCACGTCGAAGACCTCGACCTGCCGGACAATATCACCATTCTTTCCAGCCCCGATTCACTGCTGGTAAGCGTGCAAGCGCCGCGTGCCGTTGCGCAGGAAGAAGAAATCGAACCGGAAGAAGGCGAAGGATTGGAATCGGCAATCGAAACGGAAGAAGCTCCCGAAGAATAAAGTCGGCACTCAATTTAATTCTTCACGGGGATGGTTTGAACGTTCAGACCATCCCCGTTTTGTTTGCCACAGCAAAAACGCAATGCCTGCCACCAGCACCAGCGATACCGCCAGCCCACCCTCTGCGCCGAATGCACCGCCGGTCAACCAATCGGGGCCCGATTCCGTCAGCCGCAACCAACTGCCGCCCACCGGCTGCATCCCGCTCACCGAAATACCGAACACGTTACCCTGCATCCAATTCCACGCGGCGTGCACCCCTGCCACCCGCCAAATACTGCCGTCGCGCAGTGCATACAGCGCCGTAAACAGCCCAAACAGCACCAAATTCAAAATCGCCAGCACATTCAAATGGGGATTCAGACTGTGCGCTGCGGCAAACAACACCGCCGACAGCGACACCCCCAGCGGCACACCATATCTCGCCGACAGCACCGGCAGCAGCCATCCCCGAAAAAGCAATTCTTCCGCCGAACCCTGCACCAACCAACCGAACAGTACCACCAGCGAACCCGCCACTGCCAGCGGCGCGCCATCCAGCCGGTAGAAACCCATTGTCCACGGGATGCCCGCCGCCAGCACAAACATCAACCCGCCGAGCAGCAATCCATAACCATATCGCGCCGCTGTTCGGCTATCCCGAAACCCCAGTGTGCGAAACGGGCGTTTTTCTACCAGCCGCAGCCACAGCCACAGCAGCAAATACACCCCGGCAAAGGACGAAATGAGCCAAAGCGCCTGCTCCACCGCCGATTGCGGGTACACCTGCGATTGAATTTCGGCGGGTGCGGTGTTGGGAAGATTTTCCAACCCGATGTGCCGCGCCAAATTGAAAAACGCGCCCAGCACACCTCCCAGCGAAGACAGCAGCAGTATCAACCCCGCCACGGGCAGAACAATCCACCATGGCGGCACACGTTTTCCACTGCGGGCATCAACTATCAATTCCGAAGGTTGCATCATTCTTCCTCCATTTGCCACAAACATTGGACTTACGCAGATGAAAGAGTTTCGCTACGAATTCACACGAATTTCACCGATTTTTGCGAAGTTGTTGAAACCTTTTTACTGCATGCACCAATTGCGGCAAACATTGCCGACTACCGGTTGTGTCATTCCCGCGAAGGCGGGAATCCATCGATTTCTGCTGTGGATTCCGGACAATTCGCGCCGCTTTTAATTCGTGCAATCTGTGGAAATTCGTGGCTGATTTTTTGACCTGACGCCTCGATTGCGTAAGTCCACAAACATTATCCACATTTTCGGCGTTACATCAAATTTCTGAGCATAACGGCACGCTCCGCAAAACAGCGATTCTCATTTTACAGATTCTTGATAATGTGATTAGACTGAAAAAGGGGACAGAAAAATTAAACCACAGTACCGCCACTGGCAGATGGTTTCGCCACCGTTTTCGGCATTGGCCACGCGATGACCATCATGGCATAACTTGAAAAGATAGCCCAACAGTGCTATGATGAAAGGCACGAAATTGTTGATACCCTGCAAACCGATGGCGCGTCACTTTCCGCAGTATATAATCGAGGCAGCACATTTATGGCACAAGATACTCGCAATATCCTCAGCGTTGGGATTGATGTCGGCACATCCACCACCCAGATTGTATTTTCTCAGCTGACCCTGGCTGGCGGTGTGGTGGGTGGCACAACCCCGCTGAGCCGCGCTCCCAGCGGACAACTCCGGTTAAGCGGCATTATGGACAAAAAAGTGCTGTACCGCAGCGATGTGCATTTCACCCCGCTGTTGGGCCCGGAAGAAATCGATGCGGTCGCGCTGGAAAAAATTCTGCGGCAGGAATACGACCGTGCCGGTATCGCTCCGGAATCGGTGGAAACCGGCGCAGTCATCATCACCGGCGAAACCGCCAAAAAGAAAAACGCCGATACCATTTTAGATGCCATTTCGGCATTGGCGGGCGATTTTGTGGTGACGGTCGCCGGGCCGCATTTGGAATCGATGATTTCCGGGCGCGGGTCGGGCGCGGCAACCTACTCCATCGAACACTATACCACCGTCACCAATATCGACATCGGCGGCGGCTCGGCGAACAGCGTGGTTTTTCGGCAGGGAAAAATGCTGGCTGCGGCAGCGATGAATTATGGTGGGCGGATTCTGCAATTGAACCCGACAACGGGCAAAATTACCCACATCGCCGACCCCGCACAAGCCATTCTCGACCATCTGCGCCTGCCGCTGAAACTCGGCGACAGACCGTCACTGGCACAGTTGCGCGCGTTCACCGATTGTATGGCAAATTTAACCGTCCATTTGATGGATGGCACTATGGATGAACTGGCGGCGAAATTGATGCTCACCGAACCGAGTCGGGTTCCCGCCAAAGGGACAGTGCTCTTCTTTTCGGGTGGCATCGGTTACTATTTCTATCACCCGCTCACGTTGAACACGGTGGCAGATGTGACCATCCACGGCGATGTGGGGCCGCTGCTGGCAGAATCGCTGCGGATGCACCCCACCATTCGGACATATACCATCAAAGAACCGACCGAAACGATGCGCGCCACAGTGCTGGGCGCGAGTTCGCAAACGGTCACCCTGAGCGGCAGTACCATCTGGGCAGAAAATGATTTGCTGCCCATTCGGAATGTGCCGGTGGTACACGTCCATTGGGATAGCGACCGCCCCCCCACCCACACCGAGGTGGTAGAAGCCGCTCGCAATGCGATGACCCGTTGGGATATCGCCGCCGACACCGACCGTTTCGCCGTGGCGCTGGAAATTCGATGGGAATTGGATTACCCCCTGCTCACCGAGTTGAGTCGCGGGCTGGCAGATTTCGCCGAAAAGCATCTGCCCGCCCACCAGCCGCTCATCATCATCACCGACCACGATTACGCGCGTGCGTTGGGCCAAACCGTCAAAAGTTTCATCCCCGACCATCCGCTGCTGGTGATTGACCAAGTCGGCTTGCAGGAAGGGGATTACATCGACATTGGACGCCCAATGCTGGATGGGCGTGTCGTGCCGCTCAGTGTCAAAACGCTGGTGTTTTATCATTAAAGGGAT
>JANTHQ010000228.1 GCA_024762375.1 Anaerolineaceae bacterium | reverse complement strand
ACATACAACGGGTATATCACCGCACGGCTGATTGATGCTGATGTGGACTATGCCTGTCCGGGGAATGGCTTTTAATAGATATAGAACCTACGCAATTGAGAAAATTTAATCGTGTCATACCGGAATTTCCCGAAGGGAAATGTCCGGTATCCACTCAAGAATTTATGGATTCCCGCCTTCGCGGGAATGACATCAAAATAAGCAAGACCATTTATCACATACTTTTGAAAAACTGTGTAAGTCTTGAAATATTTATGTCATCCACAAATTAAAAAATGGAGTACCATATGTGGAAAACAATTTTACAACCTTATCAACTGGTAAATAAAGAAAAAGGGCAAAGCATCATCATTTTGGTGTTTTCGTTCATCGGGTTGATTGCCCTGTTGGGCTTGGGCATCGATTCCGGCATGGTGTATATCGAGAAAACCCAGCTGGGGCGCGCCATCGATGCCGCTGCGTTGAGCGGTGTCACCGAGTTGGCGAACGAAGAGCAAGCCGAAATTCGCGCCATCGAATATCTGGGATTGAACACCTATGACCTGAACGACTCGAATGTCTATGTGCGCGGTTGCGTCAGCGATATTCACAACTGGTTCAACAGCGACGGCAGTTTCTGCGGCTCAGAAGGCTGCGGCAACGATAACGACCCCAACCAGTTGGTAAACGTTCCCAACGGGGTAAGCGACCCCAATTGGTTCTATCCATACCGAATCACCGACCCGGATGACGCGAATGTGACCAATGTTTTTTGGCTCAGCACGTATGAGTACCAAAGCGACCACAACGCCTGCAACCCTTCTTTGGGCGATGCCAATAAAATCGGCATCACCGGCACGGTCAAGGTGAATATGAACTTTTTCCAACTGCTGGGACGGCCCTTTGTGCCCGTCACCTATCATGCCGTGGCGCAAAACCTCGACAGCATCGACGCGGTGGTGGTGCTCGACCGTTCCGGCTCGATGGAATTCGACCCGGTGTGTTACGGCTGCTGGGAACGCCGCGACCGTTTACCCACCAACGACCCGGACTATCTGTCGGTCAACGATACCGCGCTCGACCATCCGCGATACTCTCGGTATTACACCTACCCCAGCAACGGCGTTATTTACCCGCTGGGGCTTTCAGACGGGTTTGCCAATATCAACCGGGTAACTGCCTGTACCACCCCCAACTACGATGCCGACCAAGATTTGCCGACGCCGCAAAACCTGTACAATTTTGATTATGCCGATACCGCCTACACCGACAGCAACCATTTCCATTACAGCGTCATCGAGGCGGAACTATACTCTCTGAACCCCAACCCCGCCGACCCCGAACTGCAGGCATCCGGCAAGGGCTATTGGGCAATGCAACGCGGCGAAGCCAACTATTCCAGCGAAAGCACACCGTATTATGCCTCGACCGGCACATCCATTGACATTCGCGGTGCGCATATGGCATACCACCCCTCCATCCTCGGCAGTCAAGATGCTATTTACGGCAAACACGCCTCGCTCGCCGATGCGCGTTCGGGTAACTCGCCGTGGTTGGAATACGATTTTCGGCTTTACGACCAAGCCGGTTGGAACACCGGCTCAACCGGATATATCTGGGTGCGCGTGCACGCCGGGCGTGGGATGGATCTTGACAACAACCTGTGGGGCGACCCCCATCCGCTTGCATCTTATTGGGCACTGACCACCGTCAGCGACCCGTTTGAGGTGCGCACGCCGCCAACCGGCAATGCCGTACAAGTAATCACCGACCATAACGGCAACCCGGTTCAAAATGATGGAAATTGGCATTGGCTGCAAATTCATAGTTTCTCCATCGATACCAGCCAAAACTACCGTTTATATATCTATGCCGGTAGCGCCGGTTACAGCATCGACCGTATCGTCATCACCGACAACCCATCCAACAGCGGCGATAATGACGATGGCCGAGCCCTTGACCCGCCGGGCTCGCTGGATGTTCGCTCGGCAAATGTTACCGCCGCGTCGGCGTACCGTGCCGCGTGCGACATCTGTAATGTGGAATTCGGCGCCAACATCACCGATTTAAGCCAGTGCACCTTTTACAACAGCCACAATTTGAAACTCATCAACAAACCGACCGATTTCCGCACCGACCCGCTTTTCGATGAGTGGGAAATGCCGTTGCGCAAAGCCAAAGAAGCCATCAAATTCTTCATCACCCGCCTCGACCCGGAACGCGACCAGGTTGGCTTTACCTATTACAGTTCTGCGGGCACCGACAAAACCGAATTGGCGTGTAAACGCGCGGCGGCCACCCAACACATTGATTGTACGACCGGCAGCAACCCCATCAGTTACACCAATGTGCTGAAAGGGGTAGAGGACGCTCGTGCCCAGGGCGGTACGCCAACTTCATTAGGGTTACGAGAGGGCTTGGAGGTACTTGGATTTCAAGTTGAACCGGGTGTACCCAACAATTTCGATACCCTCTGTGACGGTTCGGAAAATTCATCATGCAGTCGCGGTGGTGGTGCACAGCGTGTACTCATTCTTTTAACAGATGGTAACCCCAACAGCACCAACTATAATACCATCTGCACCGCGGCAACTGCCCCACCATGGCCGGATCATGACAATGCTTCATACCGCTGCCCGTTGCAATATGCCCAAATGGCCTCCGAAGCAGGTATCACCGTGTACACCATCGGGCTGGGCTTTGGCGTTGACCGTGACTGGCTGAAAGAGGTAGCTCGGCTGGGGAACGGACAAGCCTATTTCAGTGCCAGCGGCGGCGATTTAACCGTCATCTTTAACCAAATTCTGGCCAATATTTACGTGCGATTGATTCAATAGCAGGAAACAAGCGGCAGAAAGCAGGGCGCGCGGGAAAAACTTTCCCCATAGGCCCTGCTTTCTGCCTGTACATTATGTATACTTTTTTCCCATCACGCTTGACAATTTCACATAACATGGTATTATAAAATTGCTAGCGCCCTTTTTGGTACACCCATTTGGGAGGAAACAGAATGCAACGACGGCTATTTATTATAATTGGAGTTTTGCTGGCCATTTTCGCGGTGGCAGGATTGCTGTATGTGGTTTTGCAACAGCGCAGCGCCACCCCAACAACCCCCGCAGAAGAAACCGCGCAACAAGCGGAACCAACCGCCATCCCGATGAAAGAAGTCATCGTGGCGCGGCAGCCCATTCCCCGCGGCGGTGAATTTACCGCAGAATCGCTGGGGCGCACCGAGTATCCCGAAAGCAGTATTCCGCCCAACGCTATCGTCAACGAAGCGGAAACCATCGGGAAAATTGCAAACTCGGAAATTGTGCAAGGACAAGTCATTGTGTATGACCTGCTCCGAGACAAAACAGGTGGCGGCGGCGAAGCCGCATTCGATATTCCGGCCGGACACGTCATGGTCGCTTTCCCCATCAACAAACAAACCAGCGTGGCTTACGCCATCCAGTCCGGCGATGTGGTTGACGTTTTAACAACCTTCTCCATCGTTGATCTTGACCCGGAATTTCAAACCATTTTGCCCAACAAATTCTCGTTTTTACTGCAAGATACACAAACGAATGCCGCCGGCGAAGCAAGCAGCACATTCACCCTCAGCCCCGCTATCGACAAAGGGCGGTTGAATATTGAAAATGAACTCTTCCCCGGATTTGAATTCCCCCGCGAAGACCAGCGACCGCGCCGCGTGGCTCAGTTAACCGTCCAACGGGCAAAAGTTATCAAAGTGGGTACTTTTTTGGAAGAAGACCAAGCGGCAACCCAAGCACCCGTGCCGGAAGGCCAACCCACCCCCACCCCCACCCGCCCGGATATCGTTTCGTTGGCAGTAACCCCGCAAGATGCGCTGGTTTTGCTTTGGGCGCGGCAATCGAAAGCCTATATGGAACTGGCTTTGCGCGCCGCCGGGGATGAACAAGCGGACCATTCCACCGAAGCTGTCACCCTGCAATATATGCTCACCCGCTTTAACATCGCCGTACCGCCCAAACTCGAATTCGGTATCGACAAATCTGAAGACAGCGCCGTAGCCGCACCGGTTTCGGCACCGCAGCCAACAAACCAGCAATAAACACGTTTTAACGTGTTCTCTGTCTCCCATAAACAGTAAACCGGGTATTGGTCAATCGTACGCTTGACGAAATACCCGGTTTTGCTAGAATTACATTATAACCGTATTTTTATGGCACTCTAAACCCGAACGAGAAACCTTATGGCGACATTGTCTGGTTCAAACAAAACCAACAACTCCGAAAGCGAAAAAATTAAAGTCCTCATCGTTGATGACATCCCCGAAACCCGCGAGAATTTGCGCAAACTCCTCTTCTTTGAATCTGACATCGAAGTGGTCGGTGCGGCAACCAATGGCCAAGAAGGCGTCGATATGGCCAAAGAACTC
>JANTHQ010000227.1 GCA_024762375.1 Anaerolineaceae bacterium | reverse complement strand
CAGACACACAGGAGTAAAAAATGGTTGAGTTTATTCTGCCCGATTTGGGCGAAAATATTGTTTCCGGCGATGTGGTATCCGTGATGGTTGCCACCGGCGATACCGTGGAAGTCGGGCAAAACGTGCTGGAAATTGAAACCGATAAAGCCGTCATTGAAGTGCCTTCATCCGTTGCCGGAAAAGTGACGGACGTGCTGGTAAAAGAAGGCGACAGCGTCAAACCGGGGCAGGTGATTTTCACGGTGGAAGCCACCATTCTGAATGAACCCGCACCGACCATCCCGCCGGTGGAAACCGCGCCGCCACCCGCCGATGCCGCACCCGCAGCCGCAAAGGCCGAACCGGCAGAGGAAACCCCACCGCCGCCCACCGAACCGGCTGACTTCATTTTCGAATTACCCGACTTGGGCGAAAATATCGTTGCCGGAACAGTGGTGAATGTGCCGGTGGAAAAAGGCACGCACGTGGAAAAAGATGATACCGTGCTGGAAATTGAAACCGACAAAGCGGTGCTGGATGTACCCGCACCGGTGAGCGGCACGGTGCTGAAAATTATGGTGAAAGCAGGCGATACCGTTTCGCCCGGCACACCGGTGATGATTTTCTCGGCGTTTGCCCCCGTCACCGAAACCGCTGCACCTGCTGCTGCCGCCACCGAACCCGTATCGCTGCCGGAAAAACCGGTTGCCGCCGCATCGCAACCGTCATCCCCGATGCAAACCTTGCCCGCGCCGCCACCGATAGCCCCCAACGGCAAACAGATCCACGTTGCCGCCGCGCCATCGGTGCGCCGCATCGCCCGCGAAATCGGGGTGGATATCACGCAGGTGCCGGGCACGGGTCCCGGCGGGCGCATCACCATGACCGATGTGAAGAATTTTTCGCGGCGAATGCACGCCGAGCGGGCGGAAATCGAAAAACAGTTGGCGGAACGTCCCGCCGCCGGTGGCGGATTCGTCCAAAAACCGCTCCCCGATTTCAGCAAGTGGGGTGAAATTGACCGCCAGCCGATGAACAATGTTCGCCGCGTCACCGCCGAGCATCTGAGTTATGCGTGGTATGCGCCGCACGTGACCCAATTCGACAAAGTGGACATCACCGAGTTGGAAGTGATGCGCAAAAAATACGCCCCCCGCGCCGAAGCCGCCGGCGGCAAGTTGACCATCACCGCCATTTTGCTGAAATTTGTCGCCTCGGCGCTGAAAGCGTTTCCGCAATTTAATGCCAGCATTGATATGGAAAGTCACGAAATCATTTACAAAAAATACTACCATATCGGCGTGGCGGTAGATACCCCGCGCGGGCTGCTGGTGCCGGTCATCCGCGATGTTGACCGCAAAAACGTGATCCAACTGTCGGTGGAACTGATGGAAATTTCGGAGCGGGCACGCAACCGCAAAACCAAAATGGACGAGTTGCAGGGCGGCACGTTCTCCATCACCAATTTGGGCGGCATCGGCGGCACGGCCTTCACCCCGATTATCAACGCGCCGGAAGTGGCAATTTTGGGTATATCGCGGGGCAGTTTCGAGCCGCGTTACAACAAAGCCACCGGGCAATTCGAGCCGCGAATGATGCTGCCGCTGTCGCTGAGCTATGACCATCGCATCATTGATGGCGCAGATGCGGCGCGGTTCGTCCGCTGGCTGGCAGAGGCGCTGGAAAACCCGTTCCTGTCGGTGCTGGAAGGGTGATGTGGCGTAACCATTCAGTTACACGGAGTTTCCCGAAGAAAAGACACAACGATACACCGGGAGAAAAATGTTAAAAATTTCTGTGTTCCAATGGCGATTCCGGCAATCATTCACAGCGAAATGAGGATAATTGCCGCCACTGCCATTAAAACGCCGATGCCCTGCCGAAGCGTCAGCGTTTCGCCTAAAAAAATCATCGCCAGCGCAATGGTGAACAACGGGTAGAGTGCCGTCAGCGCAACAACGATGGACGTTTTCCCGTTTTTCAGCGCAAACAAAAAGAAAACCGAACCCAAAAATACGAATGCTCCCGTCAGTATCGCCCAACCGATACCGGGAGCATTCATTTCGATTTTCACATTGAATACCAGAATTACAACAGCCGCCACCACCACCCCGCCCAACGCCTCAAACAGCAGCGCGCTGAGTGGGGTCAGGTAGTTGGTCACCAATTTTGAAGAAAATCCCCACAGCCCCCAAAAAAATAGCGTCGCCAGTGTCGGGAACATCCATTCTTTCATCTGCTCACCTGAGAAATAGTTTCATCCGGGTCGTCTGTGTTTTAATTTTGTCAGAACTTACGCAGTTTTTCAAAAGTATGTGACAAATGGTCTCACTTATTTTGATGTCATTCCCGCGAAGGCGGGAATCCACAGATTTTTAAGTGGATACCGGACATTTCCCTTCGAGAAATTCCGGTATGACAGAAAAATTCTTGATTAAATTTTCTCAATTGCGTAAGTCCTATTTGTTTACGGCTATCGTTTGCGGGCGACAACCCACAGCCGTGCGGCGGTCAGTTCCTCCGGGGCGAAACGCTCCAGCAACCCCGCCAGCCGCGGCGATAGCAGTTCTGCCGCACGCGGATCTTTTTCAATCTGCCACTGTTCAATCTCGAAAAATTCAACCAGCGCCGCCTGATACTGCGACAGCCGCCAGCGATTGAGCCAGCGTCCGTCGGGTGTGGTGTGCACGCCACTGTCCACATCCAAATGCGCCCACGGCGACTCTGCAATTTCGGCGGAAAATGCCCCGCCGAGCGCGGTAAACGGCACAAATTCGGCGATAAAAACGCCGCCCGGTTTGAGCAAGCGTGCCACCTCTGCCAGCACACCCGACACATCGGGTGTGTGCGGCAAAAAATCGCGGCACACGGCGGCATCGAATGTGCCGTCTGGTGCAGGAATGGTGGCGGCAGGGTCGGCGAGTATGATGTTCACCGATTTCCATTTCGGTTTGATGCCACTTTTTTCCGCCAATGCACGATAATAATCCGCCGTAGCAGATTTCCACGCGCCTTTCAATCGGTTTCGTTTGAGTTGCGCTTTGATGCCTTCCACCGGTAAAAATGCGGGCGGCACAATGGTATCAACACCCGTCACGCGGATTTTCTGCCCGCCGAACAGCGCAGCATCCGGCGCGAGCATCCCGCCACCGACCGCCAAAATGTGCGCGGCATCGGGTTTGATGCCCGCTTGCGTCAGCCGCGACAGCACGTTCCGGTGCGCGGCGGCATCGGCGGCGGCGCGGTCGGCGGATGCATCCAGCCCGCTGAAATCGGCGGGGGCGGCGAGTGTCTCTGCCGCAGGCTGCACGGCATCGGGAAGCAGGGGGCGCAAAATTGCACGCGTTTCAGCCCGGGGGCATTCTGCCACCCATTGCCGTACCGCATCGAGCCGGTGATGTTCCCGCAACCGAGCCGCCAGTTTTTCGCAGTCATCTTCGGATAGTGCACCATCTTCTAAAAATTCTTGCAGGTATTCCAGCCCTTTCCCCGCATCGAATACCGCCGCGAACCAGATTGCCGCCAAAATTCGCCAGCCGCGCAGGGTAGGGGCGGGATGGTCAACCGTGTCGCGCAGAAAACCCGCCAGCCACGTTTTGGTGCGCGGGTCGGTGGGGTGGGCGAACAGCCAGTCCATCAACGGCGGAAATTGTCGCGCACCGGGAATATTTTTGTAGCCGGTAAAAAATGTTTTCAGCCGTTCGTCGGTGGTATGCGCAATCCAGTGCGCCAGTTGCAGGTGGCAGCCAAACTCGTCGGCGGCTTCGGTGAGCAGTTCCGCCACTTGGTCGCCCATCACGGGTTCATTCATATTGAACCACATCAGATATTGCCACGATTTTTCAATATCGAATTCCGCCGCCAGCCAAACCATCACCAGCACGCGCCAGCGGAGTGCATCGGCGGTGGCGATATGGCTGCTGGCGCGCAGAAGTTCCGCCAGCCAATCTTCCAGCGCGGGGTCGGCGGGGGTTTGGAGAAAATTTTGCAAATATTCGGCGATGTTATCGGGAATGGGGGATAGCGGGGGTAGGTTTTTTATGTCCATTTGGCTCCGTTTCGGTTCGAAAAATTTCTGCAACCATTATACACGGCACGCCCGTTTTTTCCAGATTGGCACGCGGTTTTTCAAATGTGCGGCAAAAGCATTACAATGTCCAGTAAAGACAGCGATTGGATATCGAGGTGAGTTATGGCATTCAAAATTGCACCGTCAATTTTATCGGCGGATTTTTCGCGGTTGGGCGAACAGATTGCCGCGGCAGAAGCCGCCGGTGTGGATTGGATTCACGTGGATGTGATGGACGGGCATTTCGTGCCCAATTTGACGATTGGGCCGTTGATTGTGCGCGCTATTCGCCCGTTGACGAATTTGCCACTGGATGTGCATTTGATTATTGAACAGCCGGAGCGA
>JANTHQ010000226.1 GCA_024762375.1 Anaerolineaceae bacterium | reverse complement strand
GAGCCGTTGGTCGCCGCAGTGAATCTGTTTTACGCCATCATCATTCCCGGCGTTATCGGGTTTATGGGGCTATTTGTGGTCACCGATGCCGGACACCGACTGTTCGGCAAAAAATCAGCCGACACCAAACACGAAGATGAGGATTAAATTATGAGCCAGCAAAAAGCCTATCGCCGCTTTTCTCTGGGACAGCGTTTGGAACACTGGGTGATGGTCATTTCGTTCACCATCCTTGCCCTGACCGGATTGCCGCAGAAATTTCCGTATTACGACCTGTCGCAATCGCTGATTGCCGCGTTGGGGGGCATTGAATCGGTGCGCATTATTCACCGATATGCTGCCATTGTGTTGATGGCGGGGACAATTTATCACGGTGCGGTGCTGACCTACAGTGCATTAATCAAACAACAATGGTCAATGTTGCCGAAATGGCAGGATGCCAAAGATTTGTTCGCCACGATGGGATACAATCTGGGCATATTGAAAAAACATCCCAAACTGCCCCGCTACAATTTCGAAGAAAAGATGGAATACTGGTCGCTGATTTGGGGCACGGTGTTAATGATACTGACCGGGTTCATGCTGTGGAATCCCATCGCCACGGCGAAATTTTTGCCGGGGCAGTTTATTCCGGCGGCAAAAGCGGCACACGGTGGCGAAGCCGTGCTGGCAGTGCTGGCGATTTTGGTGTGGCACTTTTACGGCGTGCACATCAAATTCAATCCGAGCATGTTTACCGGAAAATTGCCCCGCAAGCGGATGGCACACGACCATGCGCTGGAACTGGAACAATTGGAAAAAGGCGCGCTGCCACCCGAACCGCCGAAAGAAATCATCACCAAACGGATGCGAATTTTCGCCCCGGTGGCGGTCATCATCGCCGCGGCCCTGATTGCCGGTTTGTACTTCTTTGTTACTTTTGAGGACACCGCCATCGCCACGGTGGAAGAATTGCAACTGCCGGAAGAAAAAGCATACCAACCGCTTGATGTGGAAAATATTCACGCCACCATCGAAAGTTACAGCGGAGCGGAAAGCTGCGCCGTCGCCGGATGCCACAGCGCCGAGCGTATCAACAGCGCGAAAAACGCCACCCACAGCCAACACATCGCCGAAAAAGGCGTCAACCCACTGTTGGCGCACCTGCCCGATACCATCGCCGCCGGAGATACCACACCCAATTGCTTGATTTGTCACGCCCGCGAATACAACCCCGATGACATGCTCGCCAGTGCGAAAACCGTTGGTGCGGCGGGCGGCAGCACCTGCATGCGCTGTCACAGTTCGCAACCGGTCGAAGATGTTCACACCGAAGCCGGGCTGGCGTGCGTCAGTTGCCACCCCAGCGACAATCACGAAATCACCGCCAAAGCGGATTGTCTCGATTGCCACCGTGAACATCCCCATACCGACCCGATACTGAACACGCATACCAAACTCGATTGCCGCGCCTGCCATGTGACGGGCAACACCATCCAATTGACGGTGGACGTGAGCCAATCCGCCCGTGATGATGTCGCCGGATGGTTTTTGCCGCAAACCGACCTGCAATTCGGTGCGGCGGCATACGGCTGGGAAAAGGATGGCAAACCCGCCACCATCGCCATCAGCGACACGGCAAAAATTGTGCCCGTCATTTCGGGAACAATTCGCGCGCCGCAGCCGTTCAATCCGTTTGAATTTGCGGAAAGCGGCAAAGTAGACGGTTCGCTCACCGAGACCGCGATTCGCATTGTGCCGAGTCACGGTATCACCAAAGATGATGCCCGCACCTGTGCCGGTTGTCACGGCCCCGAAAGCGACTTCGATTTTGCGGCACTGGGGTATCCCCCGGAACTCGCCAGTCAGCTTTCGCTGGTGCAGCCAGATATGGAATCAAAATAGTTACCACAATGGAGGTATGTTATCGGCAAAAACGTTTCAATTCAGTTAAACCGTGAAAATCTATTTTTGAACAAAACCTATCAAAAGGAGAGAACCATGATTAAAAAAGTATCAATTCTCATTTCAGTATTGGTTATTATCAGCATGATGCTGACCGCAGTGGCCTTTGCACAGGGTCCGGTGTTGGATGCCGGAAATGCGTATTTCAGCAATGGCACCAAAAACATCAAAGCCGCAGATTTGTTTGCCAATTTGAATGACGGCGACACCAGCAACGACCCGTACATCATCAGTTTGTGCAAACCCGACGATTTCGCGCTGGGGCACATTCCCGGCGCGGTGAACATCAGCGTGACAGAGTTGTTCACCCCCGATGTGCTGGCAACCCTGCCGAAAGACCAAGAAATTGTGGTGTACTGCTACACCGGCCAAACATCCAGCCAAGCCGTCGCCGGGCTGAACATGCTGGGCTATAACGCCAAAAGTATGCTGTTCGGCTTCCCCGCATGGGCGATGATTGAAGAATACTCCATCAAACCGTTTAACCCCGATGGCAACCGCAACGATTTCCGTATTTCTACCGACCCGGTCGAGGCGATGGGCACATACGACCTGCCGACGCCGCTCGGAGACACTGCCGCCGATGCCGCGCTGGCTTATTTCAGCAACGGCACAAAAAATACCACCGCTGAAGCGCTGTTTGAAAATCTGAATGACGGCGACACCAGCAACGACCCGGTGGTGGTGGATGTCCGCAAAAAAGAAGATTATGATGCCGCCCATGTACCCGGCGCGCTGTATATTTCGGCGAAAGAAGCCGCTACAGCCGACGCGCTGAAAATGATTGACCCCGGCAAGCAAGTGGTTGTGTATTGCTACACCGGTCAAACGGGTAGCCAAGTTACCGCGCTGCTGAACATGCTCGGTTACGATGCCTACAATATGAAATTCGGTTTCGCGTCATGGTCGCCGCAGGGCAAATACGCTTTCAACGCCTACACCAGCAGTCCGAACTATCGCTATGAAGGTACGGGCACACTGATGGAAGGTGGCGCGCCCGCTGCTGAAACAACCGCCGCACCGGCTCCCGCCCCCGCAGCCCAACCGGCAGAACTTCCCACCACCGGTGGCGTTCCCGCCGATTTCACATGGCTGTACATTCTGATGGGTAGTGGTTTGGTTGGCACCGGCGCCATCATTCGCCGCCGCAAATAACGTTTAACCCAATTTTCATCCGGGCGGAGGGTTCGCCCTTCGCCCGGAAGCCGAATTATGGCCTGTCAATTGCGCGTTGGTGAATCATGCCAGCCCGCAATTCAAAGCCCATAATTCAACGTTGGAGGCTTTTATGAGCCACAAAAAACCAAAACGCTCATTCATTATTTCACTACTGCTGGGAATTTTCGTTGTGGCGTTGACCGGTGCGTGCAGCAGTTCGCCCCCCGTGCCGACACCGCGCACCCATGACCGCAGCAACATCGAAGTTGCCAATGTGCCACCGCCCACACCCACCATCGCACCGGAAGCGACGCCCACGGCGGTGCTCCCTGCTTCGGATGAAAGTTGTCTTTCGTGCCATACAGATGACGGCAAATTACAGGAAACCGCCAAACCGGAAGAGGTGGTTGAATCACTTTCTGAAGGTGAAGGATGAGGCGGCTCCGTCCCTCCGTTGGAGGGCTGGGAAAAAGCATTCGTCAGCAATAAAGAATTTGCCGACACCATTCACGGCGAAATGGGCTGTGTGGCATGTCACGGTGGCGACGGCACGGCGCAGGAAAAAGACGCCGCGCACACCGACATCCGCAAAATGCCCATCACCGCCGATGCCTGCGACCAGTGCCACACCGACACCGCCGATGCACACGGCAAAAGTCTGCACGAAAGTTTGCAGGGCTATTACACCGCCGTGCAGCAACGCACCAGCGATGAAACATGGCCCGCCGTGCAAGAGGCATTTGACAACCACTGCGAGAGTTGCCACACCACCTGCGGGCAGTGTCACGTCAGCCGACCGGCAACCACCGGTGGCGGGCTGGCAGCCGGACATCAATTCAAGAAAATTCCGCCGATGAACCTGACCTGCACCGGTTGTCACGGCAGCCGGGTAAATGATGAATACAAAGGGATGAACGAAGGCTTCCCCGCCGACGTGCATTGGACAAAAGGCGGCATGCCCTGCTTCGATTGCCACAACGCCGATGAAATGCACGGCACGATGGATTATCAGCCGAACCACCGTTACGACGGTCCTCCCTCCCCCGGCTGCACCGATGGCGACTGCCATGCGGATGTTTCGGCAAATGACGCCATCGCTGCCCACGACCCGACCCATCTCGACACGATGGCGTGTGCCACCTGCCACACCACCGAATACAAACAGTGCTACAGTTGCCACGTCCAAAAAAGCGATGACGGCATTCCGTATTACAAAATCGAACCATCACAAATGTCGCTGAAAATCGGATACAACCCCATCCAAAGCGAAGACCGCCCGTGGAAATGGGTCACTTTGCGACACGT
>JANTHQ010000225.1 GCA_024762375.1 Anaerolineaceae bacterium | reverse complement strand
GGGGGGTAATGGCGGTGGTGTGTATATCGACAATGCCGCCGGTTCGATTTTGCGGCAGAATATCATTCATGACAATTTTGCTGATTATGGCGGCGGCATTTACGCTTTTAATTCGGGAGATATCATGCTGGAATCAAATGATATTCTCTCCAACACCGCTCAAATAGAAGGTGGCGGAGTTCAGTTAAATGATACACCTGCAATTTTGAGCAAAAATCAGATTTTTCAGAATGTGTCAAATGTGAACGGTGGTGGGCTGGCGGGCAGTTTTGTGGAGGTTTCTTCCGGTACACTGCGTTTGTGGGACAACATTGTGGCAGACAACCGAGCCGGTTCGGCGGGCAGTGGAATGTATCTGCATTATTTAGCATTGGGGGTAGAGACCGAAGCTGTTAACAATGTTGTGATAGATAATATACTGACCGGAACGTTTGCCTCCGGCAGTGGTATTTTCGTGATTAACGATGGTACTGCACCGCGATTCTTTCACACTACCATTGCGAACAACACCGGCGGCGATGGCGTGGGGGTTCATGTGGAGGCGTTTTTCCCGGTTGAGCCGGTATGGTTTACCAATACCATCATTTCTGACCAAAATATCGGCGTTGAGGCGTTGAATAATTCGGCCGGACCAACGGTTACCGTAAACCTTGACCATATTCTGTGGTTTAATATTTTCACACCTACTGTCAATGGCAATTTGGGACAGGTAAATGTTTTTAATGAAACCTTCGCCGACCCGGTATTTGACCCGGATGGCTTCCATCTCACTGCCGGTTCGCAAGCAATAGACCGAGGGATAGATACCGGCTTCCCCACCGATTTTGACGGCGGGCCACGGTGGGTTGGCAGCGCTCCCGATTTGGGTGCAGACGAATATGATACCGGTTCCTTTGTTCCGGTAACCGATGTATCGTTAACCGGCCCGCTCACCGCGGTGGTGGGCAGTGATGTTACATTTGTGGCGACAGTTAACCCACCAAATGCCACACAGCCGATCCATTACACTTGGACAGCCACCGGCAAAGGCACACAATCGTTCGATAATGGAACGATAACCGCCGCGACACTCAATTGGCCGTTGCCCGGTCAGAAAAACGTGTTTGTTCGGGCTGAGAATGCTGTCAATGCCAGCGTCACAGCATCCCATACCATCACTATTTTGGGCGATACTTTCGAGCCGAACAATGTGTACACCGATGCCTTCCCCATCGTGCCGGATGTGCCGTATCTGTCGTTCATCAGCACGATGACCGACGTGGATTGGTACACCTTCAATATTACCGAAACGTCTGAAATTACAGTTGCGCTGGAAGGCAGGCCATATCTGCCCGACGATTACGACCTGTTTTTGGTTTCACCTCTGCCGCCGACACCATACCCGGAAAGTGATATACTGAGCGAATTTACCGATGGATTGGATGTGGATGAGACGGGTAATCTTGGTTCCATCGGCAATCTCGGTTCGATTGGAAATTTAGGTTCGATTGGTAATCTCGGCTCTATTGGCAATTTGGGTTCGATTGGAAATTTAGGTTCCATCGGCAATCTCGGTTCGATTGGCAATCTCGGTTCTATCTCCACCAACCCCATTACCATGCCGGAGTATATTCGTACCACAGCCTACTTCCCCGGCGATTACTATCTGGTGGTCGTGCGCGGAGAGAGCGCCGAACCACACTATAAACCATACACCCTCACCTTGACCACAAACGTTGTCCCCCCACCCACCTGTGCATGGACGCCAACTTTCACCGACCCGGTAGCCGTTACCCCACCGTATGGCACCGGCGCAGAAACGCTCATCCTGTGGAATAAAACCCGTATGGCGCACACGTATGGTGGTGTTGCGGCAGATAATCTGGAAAACAAACTCAAATTACTGGCGGATACTGTTACCGGCACGCTCGTCTCGGTGGAATATGACGGCGCAGTTGCACAGGCATACACCGATTGGGATACCCACTATTGCAATCCTCGTGCCGCCAACGCGGTCGGTGATGCTATCAAATTGGCATGGATGCAGAATTTCGGTGGAAAATATGTGGTGCTGGCCGGTTCGGATGAAATGATACCCTTCTACCGTTCGCCGGACATGACCACCATCGCCAACGAGCGCGAATTCGCGCCGGTATCGCAACTGTCGGATGGGGCAATTTGGGGCGCACTCAATCAGGGTTTCCTGCTCACCGACAATTTTTACGGTGTGCCCGGTCGCGGGTTCCTGCTGCGAGGACGCAGTTTGTGGGTTCCCACACGGGCCGTGGGGCGACTGGTGGAAACCCCGGCAGACATCGAGCGGATGGTGGACAGTTACAACCCCAACCAACCCATTTCGGTGGATGATGTGCTCATCACCGGGTATGATTTTCTCACCGACAGCGCACGGCTCATCTCCGATACCGTTTCCACATGGGGTGTGGCCACCCAAGACACACTCATCAACGAAACATGGGTTGTCACCGATTTGGTCAATGCGTGGACACAATATGCGCCGGGTCGAGACATCGTTTCGGTGAACGCCCATTTCGAGCCGTGGCGCGCACTGCCGGCGTCGCCGGTGGCGGGCACGGCAACTGCCTTCGACCTGTTTTACAATTTCCACATTACCGGCAGCACCACCATCAGCGATAGCCTGATTTTCTCGATGGGCTGTCATGCGGGGTTGAACATGCCCGATGGGGATGTGAACACGCCGTATATTGACACGGCCGGCAACCCGTGGGATGTGAATCCCGATTTTCCGCAGGCGTTGGCGCAAAAAGCCAGCGTGATGGTCGGCAATACCGGCTATGGTTACGGCGTGGACGACTCACCGGAATACACCGAATGGTTGATGCATCTGTATGCCAAAATGCTCGGTTCGCGGCACAATATGCCGGTGGGCGAAGCCCTGCAGCGGGCAAAACGCTATTACATCGGTTCCGCGCCGAGCGGCGGCATTTCGGTGTATCATGAAAAAGTGCTGCTGGAAGCCACGCTGTATGGCTTGCCCATGCTGCAAGTGGATGTGCCCAACCCGACCCCCATTCGCAATCGCGCCATCAGCGGGCAATTCAGTGGGATGCAGACTGTGCCGCGCCCAACGGCCCCGACGGCATCCAACTTTATCAGCGCGACCATCACCCTGACCCCCACGCTTCATCAAAATGGCAGTAGCCAATACTATTCGCTGGATAACGAAATTCAAGCCAGCCCGGGGCGTCCGGTGCAACCGCGCGGCACACTGTTCATCAGCAGCGATGCCGGTGGATTGCTGCCGCACGGTGCGGTGCTGTTTGATGCAACCTTCACCGATACCACTGCGTTCAACCCAATGGTCACGCGCCCCATCACCGATGTCACCCTGTCCGAACCGGCGCTGAATGTCGGTGGCTGGTTCCCCGGTAAATTGTGGGCAGTCAACCGTTTCGGAAAAACAAATGCGGGCGATGATGATCGGCTGGTGATTGTCGGCGGGCAGTTTAAAATGACCGATTTTGCCAACGGCCTCGGGACGGAACGGCTGTTCACCCGAATGAACCTGCGCATCTATTACAGTGAGGACGGCAAAGATTACCAACCGCCCATCATTTGGAATTCTCGCGGCGTGAAATTCGGCGATAAAATGCTGGTGGATGTTGATGTGGAAGACCCGTCGGGAGTGCAGGGGGTGATTGTAACATATCGTCCCGACACCGACCCGCTGGCGGTGCGCAGTATCGAACTCTCGCCCGCCGAAACCGACAATTTCGGGAACGGCATTTGGCGCGGCGAAATTCCGGGTGACCCGAATGTGAGTTTTTACGTGCAGGCGGTGGACGGTGCAGGCAATGTGCAAATGGCGGGCAACAAAGGGCTGTCTTTCGCCCCCGATGAGCCGTTGATGACCTACCTGCCACTGGTGATGAAATAGAATTGTAACTCTTCAGGAAGAGGGGAAAACGCATCCCAGCGAAGGGGGTTTTCCATTGCCGATTTTCACCCTGAATAGTTACAAAGAATAAACCATATTTTTCGGAGCAGAGATAATTCTGCTCCGATTTTTTTAAAATGGCGCTCAGATGAATATTCTAACGGAATTCATAGGGTTTTCAGCGAAAACTCATATTTTTGTTTGATAGAGTTGATTTAGGTTGCAGTAATATGCTTGTTTTGGGTTCACAGCCACAAAAATCACAAGATTAAAAAACTGAATAGACACGGGTTATTTATGTCATACCTGCTTGCAATACAATTGTACCCGTGTGTACCAATTTTAAGCAGGAAGGTGCCTATAAGGTTATTTTTGTACGGGTTATTTGTGTGCAGTTTGGATGTATAACAGATTTTAGTTTAAGGAGTGTAAGAATTATGAGGAAAACAAAAGGGTTACTGTTTTTGGTGGTTGTATTTTCGGTTTTTATGAGTCTTTGGCAAGTGAGTTTTGCCACGGGCGAGACTCAACCCGGAATTGCCACACTGACAGTACATAAATTTAATGATG
>JANTHQ010000224.1 GCA_024762375.1 Anaerolineaceae bacterium | reverse complement strand
ATTTTGATGGCCGCCGGGTTGAGTATGGTGTACGGCGTGCTGAAAATTTTGCACGTGGCGCACGCCGCCGTGTACACCATCGGCGCATTTACCGGGCTGGTGATGTACACTTGGATTGCCAATTTCTGGCTGGCGCTGTTCGGCGCGATGGTGGTCAGCGGGCTGATGGGCGTGCTGATTTATCGCGGGGTGTATTTTTACATGCTCGATGCGCCGCGCACCGTGCCGCTGATTGCCAGCATCGGGATGTTTGTGATGTTTACCGACCTGTTGCAGAAGAAATTTCTGATGGGGCCGTATCAAAAGGCGCTGCCGGTGGAAGGCGCGGGCATGCCCGCGCTCAATTTTGGCGCGTTTTCAGTCACATCCACCCAAATGCTGATTTTGGTGGTCACGGTGGCGCTGATGGTGGGCGTGTATCTCATCCTCAGCCGCACTCGAATCGGATTGGGCTGGCAAGCCGCCGCGATGGACAGAGAGATGGCCGGCGCAGTCGGCGTCAATCTCAACCGGGTCGTGGCGCTCAATTTCTTTCTCGGTTCGGCGCTGGCGGGCGCAGCGGGGGTGCTGGTGGGAGTGTACAACAACAGCGTTTTTGCCACTATGGGCGATATAGTGTCGTATAAAGCGTTCATCATTATCGTGCTGGGTGGTATGGGGAGTTTGCCCGGCGTGATTGCCGCCAGTATTCTGCTGGCGGTGGTCGAAAACTTTCTGGTGGCATCGGTGGGGTATGTCCTCCCGCGCGATGCGATTGCATTTTTGGTACTCATTTTGATGTTAATGTTCAGGCCGCACGGTCTGTTTGGGCGGGAGTAGCAGTCATGAGCGGATACGTTATCAGTGTAGCCATCTTCGTCGGTATCTGGGTGACGCTGGCACTCAGCCTGAATATTCTGACGGGATACGCGGGGCAAGTGTCGCTGGGACACGCCGCATTTTTCGGTATCGGCGCGTATGCTTCTGCGGTGATGGCAGTGCGCTATGGCCAGCCGTTTTGGGTGGATTTTATCGCTGCCATCATCATCACCGGGGTGGTGGGAACCATTTTGGGATTGCCCAGCCTGCGCGTGCGACACGATTTTTTGGTGCTGGCGACGATGGGCATCAATTTTGTGGTGGTGGCACTTTTTAAATATGTGGACTTTTTTGGTGGGGCGATGGGACTGGTCAACATCCCCGCGCCGTCATTTTTTGGCGCGACATTTCGCGGCGGCACACCATATCTGATTTTAGTGTGGCTGTATGTCCTTTTTGTGTGGGCAGTGAGTTGGTATATTTCCAAAAGTTGGGTCGGGCTGGCGTTCAACGCCATCCGATTGGATGAAGATGCCGCGGCGGCGGTCGGTATCGGCGCGGCGCGGTTCAAGATTTACGCCTTCGGTATCAGTGCGGCACTGGCGGGGGGTGCGGGGTCGCTGTATGCCCATTTCATCGGCTCGGTTTTCCCCGATACATTCGTTTTTGTCGAATCCATTGCCATTCTCTCGATGGTCGTTTTTGGCGGAATGGGCACGCTGCGCGGGCCGATTGTCGGCGCAATCATTCTGAAAGCCGCGCCGGAATTTTTGCGATTTGTGCAGGATTACCGGTTCACCATTTATGGCGCACTGCTGGTGCTGATGATGCTTTTCCAGCCGATGGGACTGCTGGGGGATGACAGTTGGCTGTGGCAGCAACTCAAACGCTGGTTCGGCAGAAAATCTGCACCGCCGAAAGTTTCGGAGGAGGTGACGCCATGAGAAAATTGATTGTGCAGCATGTCAGCAAACAATTTGGCGGATTGCGCGCGCTGAACGATGTCTCTTTCGAAACTGAAAATGAAATTTTGGGACTGATTGGCCCCAACGGCGCGGGGAAAACCACACTGTTCAATGTCATTTCCGGCTTTTTGAAACCGACGGCGGGCGAGGTCCATTATAACGGGCAGTCGCTGCACCGCTATCGCCCGCACCGAATTGTGGCGTTGGGGCTGGCGCGCACCTTCCAAATTGTCAAACCGTTTGGCGATTTGACGGTGCTCGATAATGTGTTGAGCGGGTACGGAATGCCGCTGTATCGCCGCCCGAAAGCGTTTTTCCGGCGATACCACACGCCCGTCACCGAGCGTGCCGCCGATGAAATTTTGGCACTCACCGATTTGACCGAATACCGCGATGCGCTGGCAGAAAGTTTGCCCATCGGTGTGCAGCGGCGGCTGGAAATTGCCCGCGCGCTGGCGACTCAACCCGATTTTCTGCTGTTGGATGAACCGGCGGCGGGGCTCACCGCCCACGAAGCGGAATCGCTGGCGGAACTCATCCGCACGCTGCACGCGCGGGGAAAAAGTATCATCGTGATTGAACACAATATGGCATTTGCGATGAACCTCTGCCAGCGAATTTTGGTGCTGGCGCAGGGCGAACTCATCGCGCAGGGCGCACCGGCAGATATTCAATCGAACGAGCAGGTCATCAACGTATATTTGGGAAAAAGATAAAATGCTGACAGTCAACAATCTTGATGTATTTTACGGACAAATTCAGGCATTGTATGGCGTATCGCTGACCGTGGCAGAACACGAGGCGGTGGCAGTGCTCGGCGCGAATGGTGCGGGGAAAAGCACGCTCATCAAAGCCATTATGGGCTGGGAAACTCCGCGCGCGGGCGAAATCTCTTTCGCCGGTGAGCGAATCAACGGGCTCACCCCGTGGGAACGGGTGTCGCGCGGAATCGCCATCGCTCCGGAAGGCGGGCGGGTTTTCCGCGATTTGAGTGTCACCGAGAATTTGCATTTGGGCGCATATCTGCAACCGGATGTGGCGATTCGCCGGCAAATGGACGTGGTGTTCGACCTGTTTCCCGTGCTGGCAGAGCGGCGCACGCAGATTGCCAAAACGCTCAGCGGCGGCGAACAGCAAATGCTCGCCATCGCCCGCGCACTGATGAGCCAGCCGAAATTGTTGCTGATTGATGAAGCCTCGATGGGGTTGGCGCCCATTTTGGTGGAGCGGGTATTTGAAGTCATCAACAACCTGCGCGAACACGGCGTCGGGTTTTTGCTGGTGGAGCAAAACGCCTTTGTGGCGCTCGATGTGGTTGACCGGGCGTATGTGCTGGAAAACGGGCACATCGTGCTGGAAGGTGCGCCCGATGACCTGCGCGAAGATGCGCGCGTCAAAGCGGCGTATCTCGGCGGGTGAAATTCAAAATGAAAACCGGTATACCACTCGAATTTTGAACCTGAAACCAAAACAAACTTTGGAGGTGACGTATGTCTCGTGTAGTCCATCCCCCGCGGGGGACAAAATTAACGTGTAAAAACTGGCTCATCGAAGCGCCGTACCGGATGATTCAGCACAATCTCGACCCGGAAGTGGCCGGTGACCCCGAACATCTCATCGTTTATGGCGGACGCGGCAAAGCCGCCCGCAATTGGGAAGCCTTCGACGCGATTTTGGAATCGCTGCGCAATTTGGAACCGGATGAAACGCTGATGGTGCAGTCGGGCAAGCCGGTGGCGGTGTTCAAAACCCACGAAGACGCGCCGCGCGTGCTCATCGCCAATACCAACATCGTGCCGCACTGGGCGACGCAAGAAAATTTCGACAAATGGGAAAAAGAAGGTTTGATAATGTACGGGCAGATGACCGCCGGCAGCTGGATTTACATCGGCACGCAGGGCATTTTGCAGGGCACGTATGAAACGCTTGGCTCGCTGGCGCGGCAAAACGGCTGGCGCAGTTTGAAAGGCAAACTGGTCGTCACCGCCGGGCTGGGCGAAATGGGCGGCGCGCAACCGCTGGCCATCACAATGAACGAAGGCGTCGGGCTGATTGTGGAAGTGGACCGCTGGCGCGCCGAGCGGCGGCTTTCGTTGCGGCAGATTGACACCATCACCGATAATCTGGAAGAGGCGATGACGTGGGTGGAAGACGCGCTAGCAAAAGGCGAACCGAAGTCGGTGGGGCTGATTGCCAATGCCGCCGAAGCCCTGCCCGAACTGTATCAGCGCGGGGTCGTGCCCGATGTCGTCACCGACCAAACCTCGGCGCACGATGTGCTGTACGGTTACATTCCTGCTGGCATGTCGCTGGAAGAGGCGGCAGAACTGCGCGAAAAAGACCCCGAAACATACAAACAAGCCGCGCTCGATTCGATGACCGCGCACGTCAAAACGATGCTCGATTGGCAGAAAAAAGGCGCGGTGGTTTTCGATTACGGCAACAACTTGCGCCAGCGCGCGTTCGACAACGGGCTGAAAGAAGCTTTCGACTATCCCGGATTCGTGCCGGCGTATATTCGCCCGCTGTTCTGCGAAGGGAAAGGGCCGTTCCGCTGGGTGGCGCTCAGTGGCGACCCGCAGGACATTTACGAAACCGACAAAGCCATTTTGGAACTTTTCCCCGAAGATGAACATTTGGCGCGCTGGATAAAAATGGCGGAAGAAAAAGTGGAATTTCAGGGACTGCCGTCGCGGATTTGCTGGCTGGGTTATGGC
>JANTHQ010000223.1 GCA_024762375.1 Anaerolineaceae bacterium | reverse complement strand
TCCACCGTGCTCTGATGGGATTCGGTGGTTTCATCAAACGGTTCATGCGATTCATTTGGTTGTTGCGTATCGGTTGCTTCTGTCATTTTTCCTCCGCTTCGCTAATGGATACACTTATTTACAATACGCAGGCGATGGAAAAAAGTTGCAGGCTATCGCACCCGTCGCCGCCACTCTTCCTTCAGCGACAGCGATTCGAGCGAAGTGCTTTCTTCCGCAAAATCAATCAGCAGGCGATTAAATTTGCTGCTGGTATCAATCATCGGAAAATGTCGCGCCGAGGGCAGGACAATCGTTTTGATGTGGGTTAAACTGCCGTTTAGAATTTGGCTGCTGGTCGGACTGACCACATCGTCTTTTTCGCCGTAAACCAGCAACACGTTGCACGACAGCGATTTCAATGTTTCAGCAATGTCAATTTCACCCAGCGATGCGATGCTGCGTTCGATGACGGATGCGGCGGCACGCTGGGCTTCCGTTTCCACTTCCGGGGTGGGGATGGGATTCCAGCGGAAAACACGGCCCAGCAGCGATGTCTCGTTTCGTTTTAACAACCGCGGGTTGATATGTTCCGGAGAGAGCGCCAAACCCACTGCCACAATTTTTTCGGTGGCGTCGGTATATTGATGGGCATACATGATGGCAACACTGGCGCCCAGACCATGCCCCACCAAAATTGGTTTTTCGATGCCCAACTCGGTAATAAACCCTGCTACCAGTGCGACGTAATCTTCCATGGAAAAGCGTTTTTCCGATTTGTCAGAATCGCCAAATCCCCACAAGTCAAGCGCATACACACGATGGTCGATGGCAAGTGCCTCCATCGTTTGCATCCAATAGCGCCACGACCCGAGCCAACCGTGAATAAAGACAATCGGTTTGCCGCGCCCAAACGCTTCGTAATGGACTAATCCCGCATTAATGACAATCGCGCTCATTTGCCGTACTTCGCCAAAATAGATTTTACTTGCTCTACCAATTCTTCGGGGGCGAACGGTTTCAGAATGTAGGCCTCTGCGCCCAATTCTGCGCCCTGCCGAATTTCAGTTTCTTGCCCTTTGGCCGACAGGAATACCACCGGAATGTGGCTGGTTTTCGGGTTGGCTTTCAATTGTTTGCAGGCCTCGAAACCGGTCATTTTTGGCATGCGCACATCCAGCATTATCAAATCGGGTAGAATTTCTAATGCTTTCTGCACGGCAACTTCACCATTTGGAACCTGTGTGACGGTGTACCCGCTCAATTCCAGTGAAAAACCGATGAGTTCTCGAATATCAAGTTCATCTTCTGCGACAAGAATTTTTGCACTCATATGTTAACTCGCTATACATGCTCTTTTAATGGTGATGTTTCTGCTGTTTCGGATGATTGCCAGTTTTGGGTCGGCAGGGTGAAGGTGAATGTGCTTCCTTTGCCCAGTTCACTTTCGACCCAAATTTTGCCACCCATCAGCTCGGTGAACATTTTGGCGATGGATAATCCCAATCCGGTGCCGTCTACCAGCGATGAGGCGTCTCGCTCGGCGCGGAAGAAACGGTTAAAAACTTGCTGAACGTCCTCTTCGGCGATACCCAGGCCGGTATCGCGCACCGAAATTTTTACAAAGCCGTCGTCCGCTACCGCGGTGATGAAAATATGGTCATTCGGACGGGTATATTTTACGGCATTGCCCACCAAATTGACTAAAATTTGAGTGACGCGGTTTGCATCGGCGAAAACCGGCGGCAGGTCGGCGGCAATTGTTTTCGTCACGCTGAGGTTTTTGTCGGCAATTTGCCGGTCGAGGCTGGTAACCACATCGTTGATAACGGTGGCTGCGTTGAAAAATTCGAGTACCAGTCGCACACGGCCGGTGTCAATGCGCGACACATCCAAAATATCATTGACCAGCGCACTCAAACGGTCGGCATTGCTTTTAATGATGTTGATAAATTTCTGCTGCATCTCGGTCAGTTCACCAACTTTGCCGCTTGCCAGCAAATCGGTGTACCCTTTGATGGAGGTCATTGGCGTGCGGAGTTCGTGCGACACGGTTGAGACAAATTCGTCTTTCATCCGGTCAAGTTCTGCTTCGCGGGTGATATCGCGCAGAACGACCAGCACGCTCGGCGGCATGGTGATGGTGATGGTTACATCCGTCAATATCAGCAAAATTACATGCCCGCCGACTTCCACGCGGTATACCTCGCCGGGTTCCGAATGGGTGTCGGTGTTCGAGAAAATGTTTTTCAATTCTCGTGCCAGCGCACCCGCCAAATCGCCATCAGAGGGAGTTTCCGGCACGTATGCGGCAAACGGTTCGCCGGTTGCGGTGTCCGGGTTGATGTTGAGCAATGCCGCCGCCGCATGGTTGATGAGCTGAATATTATGTTCGGCATCGAGCAACAGCATACCGTCAGCCGTGCCTTCGATGATGGCTTTACTTTTGCGTGCTTCTGCCTGTACATTCCCCAGCAGTTCGCCCTGTCGTTTTACCTGTGCTGAAATGAGATTGTATAGCCCAGCATTATTGACCGCAGTGGCGATAATCGGGGCGACGGCGGTAACGAATCGAAGATGATCCGGCGTGAAGTATCCCGGTTCGGTGTGAAAGAGCATCAGCACCCCAACCATTTCGTACCCGGCGATGAGCGGTACCACCAGCGCCGCACGGTGTTTGAGCGGTTTGCCGTCGGGAATCCAATCGGGGCTGTTGCGCAGGTCGTTTACCAAAATGGGCGTCCGTTTTTCCATCGCTTTGCCCGCCAACCCGATGCCCAACCGGTATTGCGTCAATTTTCCGCCGCGTGGCAACCCGCGATGCCGCCCGATGGCTGCCCGATAATTCAAATAGCCGGTGGCATCATCTACCAGCAAAATGGCGCCCTGAGTGACGGGAATGGTGTGATGGATGGAATTCAACGCTTCGTTCAGCACGCGGTCAATATCCAAACTCGATGACAATTCGCGGGCGATGTTGTACAGCCCTTCCACCCGGTCGCGTTCTTCGCGGAGTTCGCGGGTGCGGCGGCTGATTTGCGATTCCAGTTGTTCGTTGAACCGGTTGAGCTGGTCAACCAACTGGGCATTTTCGATAGCGATGGCGGCCTGATTGGCCAACAGGGCGACGCTGATTTGGTCTTGCACATCGAATCGGAAGGGGCGCTGGGTGTCGAACAGCGCGATGGCTCCGATGGAGACCGGCGGCTGGCCGGCGACCATCGGCACGGCAATTAGTGACCGTGCCCCGGCGATTTTTTCAATTTTTGGGTGGATTTTCTTTTTGGCGGTGGGAATATTGTTGACAAAACTGGCTCGCTGGTTGAGCACAACATGCCCGGCCACAACCGATTCATCATCGAGTGCGATGGTGGTGCCGATTAAATCGGTTGCGCCCGCTCCGGCTGCCGCCTGAATTTCGATGCCGGAATCGGTGACCATCCACAAAATAACGCCGTCAACTTGAAAGGCGCGTACCGCCTCGCGGCAAATTACATCCAATACCGTGTGCGGGTCGAGTGTGGCATTTAATGCCAAGCCGGTTGTTCCCAGCGCCGAAGCGAGTCGTTCGCGCTGGAGGGCTTCATCAAACAATTGTGCGTTTTGGATGGCAATTGCCATCTGCCCGGCCAGTGTTTCTAAATTGCTGGCATCGCCCGATGAGAATGCATCGGGTTCACTGTGTTGAATGTCAATAATGCCGAACAGGGCTTGATTGATTAAAATCGGCACAGCCATTTCTGCGCGGGTTTTCGGAAGTGTGGCGGCGGGTGTGTAGCGTTCGTCGGTGGTGACATCGTTTACCCACACCGATTGCCGGTGTTTGGCTGCCCAGCCGATGATGGATTGCTCGGTAATGGGCAATCGCTGACTCAACAGGCTGTCGCTGCGGCTTAATTTTGCCGAACCGGCACAGTTGCCCAGCACCAATTCGTGCGGCGATTGGCGGTCAACCAAAAAGATTTGAACATGATAATAGTCAAAAGTTCCGGCAATTAACTGCGCGACTTCGCCGATGAGTTCTGACGGGTTGAAAATAGTGCTCATCCGGGTGTGAATTTCGCTGACCAGTTGCAAGCGGGTGGCTTGCCGGCTGAGACGCTGAAACTGGCGCGTATTTTCGACAAAAATGGCGGCTTGATTGGCAAAAAGTTCCAGTGCGGCGACTGTGGCCGTTGTGGGGCGTTTGCCATCGCTGGGGTGAGACACGGTGAGCAAGCCGATGAGCTGTTTTTCGCTGTCTTTCAGCGGGATGAACAGCAAATCGGCGGGATGCCAGGCATCCGGTGCATGCCGGTCGGCAACGGGCGACGCAAATGCTTGCAGTGTAAAATTCAACAGTCCCGGTGTCTGCGATTCGGCGGGCAGAAAATACGAGCTGCCAATTTTCTGCGCCATCTCCATTGCGGCCGTCACCGATTCGATGGGGGTTGCGGTCAAGCGGATATCTCGCTGTTGGATGAGCGGCAATCCTGCCGCTGCGGCGTGGTGCAACTGTTGCC
>JANTHQ010000222.1 GCA_024762375.1 Anaerolineaceae bacterium | reverse complement strand
CAGAATATACATCGCCGTGGCATTGACCGCAGGCCTGATTGCCGGGGTCGCGCATTTTGGTGTATTGGGGCAGCAAATTGCCGTCGGCATCGAAAGCATCGGGGTTCCACGTGTATGTGCCATCTTCGGACAAATTGACGATACCCGTGCCAAACAGGGTGGCGGTGTTCGCCCATTTGAATTGGCCTTTTTCAAGCATCAAATTCCGGGCATTTGTGTTTGGGTTGGATGTGTGGCACAGGAAACAGTTCATTTCTTCCACACCCGATGCGTTCCAGTCCCATGTGGTTACATTCCCGTTTTCATCGAGAACGTGGGTGGTGGGGTCTGTTCCGGAAACCGAAGCCTCGGTGAGCGGTGTGCCGTTGGGTGTTGTGACGGCTGGGCCGCCGCCAACATGACGCGAACCGAAGGTCTGTATCCACGATGCGGTTCCCAAATCGAAGGTGGTGTCGCCGCCGGGGGTGAGATAGCGGTACGTGAGCGGGCTCCATTTGCCATACGGCCCGGGGCTGGTGTCCCACGGGTGGCCGCCAGCCACCTGCCCGGGGAGTGCCATATTGGCCATGCCCATATCGGCATGGAAGCTATGCGTGGCGATGAATTCGGCATCGTGGCAGCCGCCGCAAGTTTTAATGGTGGACATCGGTTGGCCGCTATCGAGCACATTGTTGCCGTCAGCATCCAGCACCGGGAAAACGGGGTGCGCAATGGGGCCCGGATTGGCGTTTTCAGATGTGTTCGGCGGCAGATAGGGATACGGCCCCTGCGCCAGAACGATAGCACCGAGCGCCACCACGGTCAATGCAATGATGCTGAGCATGATGATTGTGCGGCGATGGGTGCGAACTGCCGGTAGAATGATGGCTGTTATGCGTTTCATCATTTAGCTCCCTCTGGGTTGACGTTTTGCGATACCGGTTGACTGGTGACATCACGTCCGCCAAATTCGATGGGGTCGCCGGGGTAACCGAGCGCCACCCAGTCGAGCCGGCCGGTTTCGCTGTGGCAATCAACGCACTGTAATGCGTCTTCTTTGGGCGCGACCATATGTGTCGTGCTCCAGAACATTTCTGTGGGGGCGAAATCATAGTGGCCGCTATAGGGCAAATTATTGGCTTCTGCGCCCAATCGGAAAGCCTGGTCCCAATTGAAGTCTGTCCAGAAGCCGCCTTCGCCGAACGTTTTGGGCAGCAGGAAGTATTTGTATTCCGTGTCATACGGTTGCTTCCCGCGGTGCACTTTGAACGGCCAGATTTTTGCGGTCGGGTCGTTGATATCACCCTTGGGATGATTCATTGGGGTCGGTTTGCTGGGGTCAATTTTATCGCCGGCCAAATAGCGGTATGATTGACCATTGTACCAGTAATATTCCGGTTCCAAGTCTTTCAAGTACGTGAACGACCCTTTAATTTTCAAATATTCGTGAACGCTTTCCGGCAAATCGTGTCCGGCTTGCGACCAGTCCCAGAAGATCTTGGTGGATTCTTTGCGGGCCATTGCCGGGATATGGCAGGTTTGGCAAGCAACCGTGTCTGTGTGTTCATTGATGCGTTCATCTGCATGCGGCGTTTCGCTGTGGCAGTCGGTGCACGCCGCCTGATTTTCGGTTGCCAGACTACCCAGACTCACTGAAGTAGCTTTGCCACGGATGTCATGATGTTCGGTGGTATGGCAGGTAACGCACTGGAAGTCATATCCACCCATGTGTACATCGAGTTCTTTGTCGGGGAAAATAAGGCTTTGGTCCAAATCGCCATGTTTTACCCGGTTACCACCGCCACCGTTAAAGTGGCACATCCCGCAGTTGTTACGGTTGGGTGTACCGACGCTTTGCGCTGCCGCCACCAAATCGACGCTTTCATCGGGGATACCGGCTTTTCCTTTTTTATAAATGCCGGTGTTGTCGTGACACGCCAAGCAGTCAACGCTGTCCTGATTGTTTTCAGAGAAATCAAAGTTTTCATCTTTCCAGCCATACCCGACGTGGCAAGTGGTACATGCCGGGTAATTGGGGACAATCCCAATACAGAAGTTATTAATGGCATTTGCTTTGCCCAACTGATATTCACCACCGCGCTCCGGCACATATACCGGTTTGCTGAGCCAAGTCCAGTGAGTTGTTTGTTGGACTTCTTTGGCTGCGTCCGGGTGGCACTGCAAGCACGCATGGGTGACATCCTGCGGCTTTTCGTATGGGCCGGTCATCAGTGCCGAGTGGTCGGTATGAACCGGTGTCGGCGTTACATGTGCCCACGGGTCATCTTTTCTCACGGTGTCATTCGGTTTTGCAAAAATGACAATCGGGATGATGACGATGAGCAGTGTGACAGCTAAGCCATATACCCAAATGTATTTGCTATTTTTCATAAAGACCTCTTCCTTTTATAATAGATTTATTCATTCCCCCGTGGCGGTGGGGTTTGAATAACTTGGTGCCGATGCTGTAAAATGTCTGACTGCACGGTGCGGATGAGTTCCAGCGCATCCAACACGCGATGGTCGGCCAGTTTGTAAAAAACGAAGGTGCTGTCGCGCCGCGCTGAAACCAGCCCCCGGTCTCGCAGAGTCCGCAAATGCCGCGAAACCGTCGCTTGCGGTAGGTTCAATGCGCTAACAAGTTCGTTGACCGGGTGTTCGCAACTGTCATCCAGCTCGTACAACAACGCAATCCGAACCGGGTCGGCGATTGCTTGACACATCATTGCGTGCAGAGCGTGAATATCTTTTGCGGTTGGTTTTTTATGTTCAGACATAGCTCTAATTTACTATATTCGGATAAACGGATATAGTAATTCCATTGATAATGGTATCACAATAAAATCAGAGGGCTAGTGACAAATGTCACACGAATTTGTGACATTTGTCGCGAGGGGAAATTTCTGTGGAAAAGCGTGTAAATGGGGAGAAAATGGTCGAATTATATCGCCGCAGCAACGATGAAAAATCGCCGGTGGAAATTGAAATGGAACGCCACTGGCAAAAAATCGAAGAAATTGAAACCGCACTGCAATCCGCTGATGAAACGGACGCAGCACGGTTGGAACAGCAATTGAGCTACCACCAATCGAAATTGACGGAACTGGAGGGGCGGCTCAACCGCTGTTGAGTGTTACGCCGATGAATGTTGGAGTGTGCCCCGGAAAAACCGCGTCCACCTGCGGATTGTTCAGCCGCCGGGCGACAATTTCGCCCAGCACATCGCGGTAATCGGTGGTGACCGCCAAATCGCCGGGGCCCGCCAATTGCTCGCGGTGCAAGCCCGGCCACGTGCCGTGAATTTTCCCCCCGGCGATATGCCCGCCGAGCAGAAAGATGGCGCCGCCGTGCCCGTGGTCGGTGCCCGCGCCGCCATTTTCTTTCACCCGCCGCCCGAATTCGCTCATCACCGCGATGGTCAGATTTTGCCGCAGGTCGGTCACATCCGCATAAAATGCCGCCAGCCCGCCCGCCAGCGATGCCATCTGCGATGCCATCCAGCCTTCGCTGCCCCCTTGTGCGATATGCGTGTCCCAATTGCCAAAATCCAGACACGCCACTTCCAGCCCCGCTTCCGCTTTCATCAGCATGGCAACCTGCCGCAGCCCGCGCCCGAATTCGTCATCGGGATATTGTGCGCCGTGCGCCGGACGATAGCCGTCCGGTTCCAGCGCGCCGACCGTCCGCATGGTGTCCATCGCTTCCGCCGCAATCGCGTCGAGCGGGTCACCGGTGCGGTACAGCGCGGACAGTGCCTTTTGCATTTGCGGGATGGCGCGGTCATTCTCGCCAAGATGGTATTCCGAAATCGAGCGTAGTGCGGTCACCGGCACAGAGCCGCGCAGTGAGGGCGCAATCCGTTCGGAGATGGTCACGCCGCGCAACGGCGAATGATTGCCGGTGTCCAGACTTGCGAGATGCCGCCCCAGCCAGCCCGATGCGGGACCGCGTTCCGAATCGAGTCCGCGTTCAATCAATGCTTGCGCTTTGAAATGGGAATGGTCGAAATCGGTGGCGGTTCCGGCGGCGTGCACCATCGCCAATTCTTTTTCCTGCCAGAAGGGCAACAGCGGCGACAGCGCCGGATGCAACCCGAAAAAGCCGTCCAAATCCACCGTCCGCAGGGGGGACGAAACGCGCGTGTCATCCGGACGGGGAATACCCAGCCGCGGACGGACGCGGTAATATTCGTCTTCGCCGTGTGGCACGACCATATTCAGTGCGTCCGCCGCGCCGCGCAGAAACACATACACCAGCACATCGCCGCGCGGGGCGGTGTTCTTCGGCGCGAAAGAAAGTTGGAGGAAGTTTCTTCTTGTGAGCATATGTAACTCCTGATTTTACCCCCTCCCCAGCCCTCCCCCTGTCAGGGGGAGGGAGTCACCGTAGGTGACGGGAGGGGGAAGAACCGAAAACTAAAAATTATTTCCACTGAAACGCCGGTGCGCCAATGAGCGCCGCCAGCAGCGCACGCGGCTCATCCGGCGAGACATCCGCCAGCAGTGTTTCGGCGAGCGGGGTGGGCAACG
>JANTHQ010000221.1 GCA_024762375.1 Anaerolineaceae bacterium | reverse complement strand
CCGACGTTAACGCTTTGCCCGGCATAAATCTGGTTTCCCAGCCGATGCGATTGGTGGTGAGCAATGTTCCCCCCGGTTTGAGCACCCGTGCCATCTCGCGCAGCGCGGCGGCAGGGCCGGGGAAAAATTCGAGCGCTTCCAAACACGTTACCGCGCCCACCGAACCGCTGGCAATCGGCAGACGCAAAGCATCGGCGACCAGCAACGGCGTCTCTGGCAGCGATTGGCGAGCCTGCACCAACATTCGCCGCGAATGGTCTGCGCCCACCACTTGCCCGCGAAATAACGGTTGTGCGGCCATCGCCAGTGGCAAACGTCCCGTGCCGGTCGCCATATCCAAAATGATGCCGTCAAAATCTGTGCCCAGCGCATGCAGCAGTGGCAATCCCAAAAAGTGATATTCCTCTTCGGGATTAAACTCTTTTATGCGATTATATTTATGGGCATACCGGTCGTACAAAAGTGTGACAACACCCTGCCCCAAATACGCCCCTTCGGTAATGATGATGTGCCAGTACCACAAGGCAACAACAATTATCAGCAGCACGATGGCGATTGCCCACCATATCACCCGACACCTCCCAGCGAGAATGCCGCTGCCAACAGTCCCAGCAGTGCCACCATGTGCAGCGCACGATGGTGTTCGGCGGAAAATGGGCGCGTCAGCAGCCCGGCAACGGCCGCCAGCGCGATGATACTGCCGGCCAGTGGTTGCACCGCAGCGAACATCACCACTGCCGCCGCCACTTGCCCCAAAACAATCCAAATTCCTGCTTGCGCGGGATTTTCTTTCAACCGCAGCAACCCAAAATAGACCACCGTGTAACTTGCCGCCAACAACGCCACATCCCAGCGCCAAAATTCGACAAGATTTGCCGCCACCGCAAACGGCAACAGAAACATCACCAGCGACAGCCAGCCATGCCGCACGGCATCTGCCCGGCCAATCAAACTGAAGGCCCACGCCGTTGCCAGTATCATCACCGCCAGTACCAGCGCCGCCCAGCCGAGCCACGCCGCCGCCGCCAGCGCCAGTGCCGCCGAAACGAGTAGTGGCTGCCAAACGCCATCGGCATGGGTGCGGAGTTTTTCGAGCCAAACGGCAAAGCGGTGTGCCGCTGAATGGTGGGCAGTGTATGGCAGCGCGGGCACAACCGGCATATCCGCCCCAAGGCGCAGAATCTTTCGCAAATTGCGCTCAACAAGTAATTGCCACACCGTGCCCAACAGCGGGTCAACCAGCGCCCACAACAGCGCCATTCGCAAAATCCAGTCGGAAGCGGGGGCCGTGGTGCGGGTCGCCAGCGCGGCGGCAATCACTGCCCAGCCACCGGATAGCGCCAGCCAATATTTTGTTGGAACTATTTTCAGTGCAATGGTGTGGTTCATGGGTTGATTGTAAATTGGTTAATTGGTTCTCTGTTATTTACTGACGGCTGACCGCTGACGGCTGACCGCTATTTGCCCATTATACCAAATTCCCCGATTTGTGAAACTCGCTGCAGAATAATTTGCCATTGCCACAGCGGACGTTATAATTGAGACTACAAAAGTTTCCCCTGCAAAAGGGGAAAAATGAACCACCGAGACCCAGAGTCGCAGAGAAAAATAGGTTTGAGTGCCGGATATGCAAAACTCAAAAACTGAAAATTCTCCGATCCTCTGTACCTCTGTGGTGAAAATTTTCGAACGAGGGTTTTTTGAGCACATTCAACACCATTCAAGGCATTATTTTCGATATGGGGCGCACGCTGCTGGTTTTCAACAGCGACCAAACCGCTGTGGAATCGCAGGGCGCACACGATGTGGCACACTGGCTGCGCACCAAAAAACGCATCAAAGTAGATGAAGATGCTCTGGCGGCAGCGATTCTTTCCGCCCGCGCCGAGGGGATACGCCGCGCTGCCGAATCGCTGGCAGCGTTCCAGATGCGCGATGCTATTACCGCCGCCCTGCACGCAGTGGATGCCCCCAAACGCGCCGAAGCGTTCGCCGAGCAAGCCACCCGCATTTTCTTTCAGCGGGAAGAAGACGGCCACGAGCCGGTTCCGGGCGCGATTGAAACCCTGAAAACGCTGCACGGCGAGCGTCTTCGGCTGGGGCTGCTGTCCAATGCCACCGATGACGCGCTCATCCAGCGGCTCATCAACCGTTTCGGCTTTCGACCGTACCTGTCGCCGGTGTTCAGTTCGGCAGGCGTGGGCTGGCAAAAACCGAAAGCAGAGCCGTTCCTGCTGATTGCTAAACGCTGGGGCATTGCGCCGGAAAACATCGCCGTAGTGGGTGACACCCTCAATGCGGATATTCTCGGCGCGCAAAATGCGGGAATGCACAGCGTGCTGGTCACCTATGCCGAATCGCCGAGCAATGCCGCCAACCGGCACATCACCCCGGACATCACCATTGATTCAATTGTAAAACTGCCCACCGCGCTAGCGCAGTTGTGAGAATGCCATGCCCATCATTTTCCACCTGATTCCCGAAAGTGAACACCGCGCCCACCCCACCGACCAGCCGTACCTGCCCGCCACATTCGCCGCGGAAGGATTCATCCACTGCACGGGCGACACCGAAACGCTGGAAAAAGTGGCAAATGCGTTTTACGGCGATTTGGCGGAACCGCTGCTCTGCTATTCGGTGGACACCGACCGTCTGACCGCACCCGTGCGGTGGGAGCCGCCCGCACCCGTCATCGGGGTGGAAAACACACCGCATCCCGCCGAAACGCTCTTTCCGCACATTTACGGCGCAATCAACCGCGCCGCCATTGTCGGTATTTCACCACTGCACCGAGACGAGTCGGGGCGGTGGCAATTAAAAACTCGGAATACCGATGACACTGATTTCCACAGATAGATTTTAAAAATCAGTGGAAATCAGTTTCATCCGTGTTCTATTTTCTTTCTCTCGGAGAACCGAATGACCACACCCGCATCTGCCGAAATTCAAACCGCCGCGCCGTTCATGCAACGGATGAAAGCCGAAAACCTGCCGGAAATTGCTATCCGAACATTCACCTACTATTATTGGCAACTCCGCGCCGGAAAAACCGGACTCATCCCCGAAAGCGACATCGAACCGGTTGAATCGCTGCCCGATGCCGAAACTCTGCCCGCCGAACTATCTGCTGCGGGCGAGCGCGCGCTGGCACACACCGTGTTGCTCAAACTGAACGGCGGGCTGGGCACGAGCATGGGGCTGCAAAAAGCGAAATCGCTGCTGCCGGTGAAAAACGGACTGACCTTTTTGGACATCATCGCCCGGCAAGCAATTCACAGCGGCGTGCCGTTGGTGCTGATGAACAGTTTCGCCACCCGCGCCGATTCACTCGCCGCGCTGGAACGCTATCCGCAATTGAAAAAAGACGACCTGCCGCTCGATTTTGTGCAGCACAAAGTGCCAAAAGTGGCGCAAGCGGATTTATCGCCGGTGGAATGTGCGGAAAATCCCACGCTGGAATGGTGTCCGCCGGGGCACGGCGACATTTACCCCGCGCTGGTCAGCAGCGGTATGCTCGAAAAACTACTGGCTGCCGGATACAAATATGTTTTCGTTTCCAACGCCGACAATCTCGGCGCGGTGATTGACCCCCGCATTTTGGGCTATTTCGCCGAAAACGATTTGCCATTTATGATGGAAGTTGCCGACCGCACCCCTGCCGACCGCAAAGGGGGGCATCTGGCGCGCCGCCGCAGCGATGGGCAGCTCATCCTGCGCGAATCGGCGCAGTGCCCGCCGGAAGATGCCGACGCGTTCCAAAACACCGAACGCCACCGCTATTTCAACACCAACAATCTGTGGCTCAACCTGCCCGCGCTTAAAGAGACGCTGGCGGCACACGATGGCATTCTGCCCTTGCCGATGATTCGGAATGCAAAAACCGTTGACCCGCGCAACCCCGATTCCACCCCCGTGTACCAACTCGAAACGGCGATGGGCTCGGCAATTGCGGTGTTCCCCGGTTCTGCCGCACTGCGCGTGCCGCGCACCCGGTTCGCGCCGGTAAAAACCACCAACGACCTGCTGGCGGTGCGCTCGGACGCATACCAACTCACCGATGATGCCCGCATCCGGCTGCACCCCGCGCGCCAAAATCGCCCGGTGGTGGTGGAACTCGACCCGGCGCATTATAAACTCATCAACCAGTTGGATGAACATTTTCCGCACGGCGCACCATCGTTGCGGTACTGCGAGCGGTTCGCCGTGCGCGGCAACATCTTTTTCGGGGCGAATATCACCGTGCGGGGAACTGTCGTGCTCGAACACCCCCACACCGACCCGCTCACCATCCCCGATGGAACGGTGCTGGGAGCGTGATTGTGTTTGACATTTCGCTCACAAACTTAACCTCAAAATCAAATTTCACCCCCTCCCTTCCCCTCCCCCTTAAAGGGGGAGGGTATTTCCCCCCTCCCTTAAAGGGAGGGGGTAGGGGGAGAGTGAAATTTCTTGCACAGTGGGAGCGATAATGCGCGTTTTTCGGCGGCTGTGGTGGATTCTTTTTCTGATTGTGCTGGCGACTGGTATCGCCATCGCCCT
>JANTHQ010000220.1 GCA_024762375.1 Anaerolineaceae bacterium | reverse complement strand
AGGGTACAAATAACGCAAATCAAATGGATTTATTCATTCAATTACACAGAGTTCCACAAAGAAAACACAGAGATACAATGAGAAAATAAAATATCATCAAAAAAACTCTGATGTCTCTCTGAAACCTCTGTGTTTCTCTGTGTTCTAATGGACACTCTGACTGGCTACTATATTCACGTCATCCGTGTTCTATGCTTCCGCCGAAATTTCCACCAGCAACTGCCCGCGATTGACGGTTTCGCCGGCGGTGCAATGAACCGCCTTCACCGTGCCATCCACCGGCGCAGTGATGCGCAATTCCATTTTCATCGCTTCCAGCAGCACCAGCGTCGCCCCCGCCGATACCACATCCCCCACCGAAACGAGCACATCCAGCACCTGCCCCGGCATGGCGGCTTCCAGCGCCCCCGATGCGGCAGCACCCGCGCCGCCCCCGCGCCGCCGACGGCTCTCGGTCACCCGCTCGATGCGCCACACATCGCCGTTCAGCGCGATACAGCGCCGGTTACCGCTGTGCCCGACCACCGTCCGCCATCGCCGCCCGCCGATTTCCAGATTGAACAGATTCGGTTCGGCGGAAGCGACCCCCACATCGAATGTTTCGCCATCCACCGTCACCAAAAATCGCCCGTTTTTCCGTTCTACCGTGACGGTTTTTATCTCATCCCCCACCTGATAGCGATAATCCATTTTCATCGCGCCACCCCCATCCGAAATCCGCGCAGGCTCGTCCACGGGCTGAACCGGTCACCATCCCCCGCCGAATCATCCGCCGCCGCGCCGCGATTCGCGTCTGCCAGCATGTCGGAAATCGCCACCGCCACCAGCGCGATGTCGGGCGGGGTGTCGGTGTGCAATTGCCAGTCAGCAAAATGCTGCGGCACGAAATTGGTGGTCAAATCGCCGCGCCGAAACGCGGGATGCGCCACCACATCACGCAAAAATGGAATGTTGGTGGTTACGCCGAGCACCACATAATGGCGCAGCGCCCATTCCATTTTGCGCACGGCTTCGGCGCGATTTTCGCCCCAGACAATCAATTTGGCAATCATCGGGTCATAATGCAGCGAAATTTCATCGCCGGTGGTCACGCCCGCATCCACCCGCACCCCCGGCCCCACCGGCTCGACGGCACGCACCACTTTTCCGATTTCCGGCAGAAAATTGTTGGCGGGGTCTTCGGCATAAATGCGGCATTCGATGGCGTGCCCCTGCTGGCACAACGATTGCTGCACCACCGACAGCGGTTCGCCCGCCGCCACCCGTAATTGCAGTTTGACCAAATCCACGCCGGTGACCAACTCGGTGACGGGGTGTTCCACCTGCAAGCGGGTGTTCATTTCCAGAAAATAGAAATTGCGGTCGGCATCCACCAAAAATTCGATGGTACCGGCATTGACATATCCCACCGCGCGGACGGCAGCGACGGCAGCATCGCCCATCCGGCGGCGCAAATCGTCATCCAAAAACGGGGATGGACTCTCTTCGATGATTTTCTGATGGCGGCGCTGGATGGAACATTCGCGCTCGAAAAGGTGGATGGCGTTGCCGTGGGTGTCGCCGAAAATTTGAAATTCGATATGGCGCGGGTTGACGATATATTTTTCCAGATAGATGCGGTCATCGCCGAAAGCATTTTGCGCCTCGCGCCGCGCCGACGCTAGCGCATTCGGCAGGTCGGCGGGCGATTGCACCACCCGCATCCCTTTGCCACCCCCGCCCGCAGAGGCTTTCACCAGCACGGGGAATCCGATTTCATGGGCGGCGGCGAGCAGGTCGGCATCGGTATCGCTGGCTTGAAAACCGGGAACCACCGGCACACCCGCCGATTGCATCGCGGCGCGGGCGGCGGTTTTGCTGCCCATGGCGCGCATCGCGTCGCCGCCGGGTCCGATGAACGTCAGCCCGGCGGCGGTCACCGCATCGGCGAAATCGGCATTTTCGGAGAGGAATCCATAACCGGGATGGATGGCATCGCAGCCGAGTTGCTGTGCTACTACCAGAATTTTATCGCCGCGCAGATAACTTTCGGTGGCGGGCGATTCGCCGATATGCACGGCTTCATCCGCCAGCGAAACGTGCAGCCCGGCGGCATCAGCATCGGAATAGACTGCCACAGTGGGAATGCCCATTTCCTGACACGCGCGGATGATTCGCACGGCAATTTCGCCCCGGTTGGCGATGATTATTTTGTTGAAGAGTGGTTTTTGAGTCATAAGTTGTCAGTTTTTTGTTGTCAGTTGTCAGCGTTCAGCAGTCAGCAGTCAGCGTTCAGTAGCGGCTGACCACTGATGGCTGATGGCTGACCGCTATATCACATTCGGAATACCCCGTATTTTGTTTCCGGCACGGGGGCGTTCAGTGCGGCAGAGAGCGCCAGCCCCAGCACATCGCGGGTTTCGGCGGGGTCGAGGATGCCGTCATCCCACAGCCGGGCGGTGGAATAATACGGGTTGCCCTCGCGCTCGTATTTTTCCAGAATCGGTTTTTTGAATGCCGCTTCTTCTTCCGGTGTCATCAGCGGTTCGCCGCGGCGAGCGCGCTGTTCCTGTTTGACGGTGAAAAGCACGTTTGCCGCCTGCTCGCCGCCCATCACACTGATGCGGCTGTTGGGCCACATCCACAGCATGCGCGGCTGATACGCCCGCCCGCACATACCGTAATTGCCCGCACCGAAGGACCCGCCGATGACGACGGTGAATTTCGGCACGGCGGCGTTTGCCACCGCATGTACCATTTTCGCCCCATCTTTGGCGATGCCACCCGCTTCATACGCTTTGCCCACCATAAACCCGGTGATATTCTGCAAAAAAATCAGCGGGATGCCGCGCTCGGTGCACAGTTCCACAAAATGCGCCCCTTTCAGCGCCGATTCGCTGAAAAGAATGCCGTTGTTTGCCACAATACCGACCGGATAGCCGTGAATGTGCGCAAACCCGGTTACCAGCGTTTCGCCATACCGGGCTTTAAATTCGCGGAAACGACTGCCGTCCACCAGCCGGGCAATCACTTCGCGGACATCATATGCCTTTTTGAACGAATCGGGAATGATACCGTACAGGTCTTCGGCGGGGTAAAGCGGGTCTTCCGGCGGGCGAATGTCGAGTTCCACCCGTTTGCGGCTGTTGAGCGTTTCCACAATATCGCGGACAATTTCCAGCGCGTGCTCGTCATCTTCGGCAAAATGGTCGGCGACGCCGGAAATGCGGGTGTGCACATCCGCCCCACCGAGTTCTTCCGCGGTGACTTCTTCGCCGGTGGCGGCTTTCACCAGCGGCGGACCGCCGAGAAAAATCGTGCCCGTGCTGTTCACGATAACCGCTTCATCGCTCATCGCCGGAACATACGCCCCGCCCGCCGTGCAACTGCCCATCACCGCCGCAATCTGCGGGATGCCGCGCGCGCTCATCTGCGCCTGATTGTAAAAAATGCGCCCGAAATCATCCACATCGGGGAAAACCTCATCCTGCATCGGCAGAAATGCGCCGCCGGAATCAACCAGATAAATGCACGGCAGCCGGTTTTCCAAAGCGATGGTTTGGGCACGCAGATGTTTTTTCACCGTCATGGGAAAGTACGTGCCCCCTTTGACGGTGGCATCGTTGGCGACAATCAGACATTCGCGCCCGGAAACGCGCCCGATACCGGTGATGATTCCGGCTGCGGGTGCGGCATCGCCGTATAGCCCGTTTGCCGCCAGTGGCGACAGTTCCAAAAATGGCGAACCATTGTCCAGCAGGCGTTCAATGCGGTCGCGGACAAAAAGTTTGCCCTGCTCGGCGTGACGTTTTTGGGCTTTTTCGCCGCCGCCGCGCCGAGCTTGTGCCAGTTTTTCGCGCAATTCCGCCACCAGTTTTCGGTTGTGCGCCGCATTCGCTTTAAATTGCGGGTCGTTGGGGTTGATTTTTGTTTCGAGAATATCCATAGGGTTTCTGGTTTCAAGTTTCAGGTTTCAGGTTCAAAGTTGCAAAGTTGCGGGGTAGTAGGGTGGCAAGTCTCACCTGCTCATCTGCACACCGGCTCACTTTCTCACATCACCCGTGAATCGTTCTGCGGCTGATGACCATACGCAGCACTTCGCTAGTGCCTTCGCCGATGGTGAGCAATCGCTGGTCGCGGTAGATGCGTTCCAGCGGAAATTCCGCGCTGTAGCCGTACCCGCCATGAATTTGAATGGCGTTGAATGCGGCGCGCTCGGCGGCTTCACTGGCGAAAAGTTTGCCCATGGCTGCGGCTTTGGTGAAATTTTTGCCTTCGTCTTTCAGCCATGCCGCCTGATAAATCATCAGACGGGCGGCTTCAATTTCGGTTGCCATATCGGCAATATAATTTTGGATGGTCTGGTGTTTCGCCAGCGGTTTGCCGAACGTTTCCCGTTCTTTTGAATAACGCACCGATTCATCGAGTGCGGCTTGCGCCAGCCCGACGGCCATCGCGCCGATGCCGATGCGCCCGTTGTCGAGCGTGGCGAGCGATTGGTGCAAACCGCGCCCTTCCGTACCGAGCAGATTTTCTTTCGGCACACGCACATTGTCAAACGAAAGCATGTGGG
>JANTHQ010000219.1 GCA_024762375.1 Anaerolineaceae bacterium | reverse complement strand
GTGACATCCAGCGGGGCATCGCCGCGATACGGCTGCCAGTCATCCGGCACAACCCGCAGCATGGCAATCTGCCCCGGCACATCATCGCCTGCCAAGTTTTGTGCCTGCCATGGCGTCAGTGTTTCGGGATTGAACAGACCGACATCCAACCGAATGGCGGCGGGAACGGGCACATCCGGCGGCAGCGCAAGCTGCCATGTATCTGCGATAACCTCACCCGGCCGCCATGACGGGAGCGGACGCGTACCACTGACGGGTGTGCCATTTCTCAGCAAAACTCGGTTTTCGCCCAAAAATGCTTGAACCGACACATCGGCGATGTCTTCCTCGTTCATCACCTGCCGCGCCTGCCAAAATAGAGTCAAGGTGAATGGCTGTCCCGGCTTTAGGGCAGCGGGCGAAAGTTCATATCCGAGTAAATTCACTTTGGAGTCATACATTCGCGCCAAACGGATGGCATCGGCGGGTAGCGCGCGGTCGGCTAAATGCGAAAATGCTTTTTGGGGCGAAACCCGTTGCAGATTGCCCGTTTCATCAACGAAAACGGCCGCCCACCCGGCAGGAAAATCAATCACCTGCGGCATATTTTCGCCACCGAGACCCACTTGCAGAGAATACTGCCCGACCGGCAATCCACTACCCGAAAGAATACAGTCACTTTCCACAATTTCGCCCACCGATGCTATCGCATTTTCAAATCCGGGTGAAACGGAACACGCCACCCAGGGTTGCGGCGTGCCGTCATCGGCTACCAGCCGCACCGAAGGCGATTCGACATTTTGCCCCAAGTTTTCCCACACCAGCGTTATATGGACACCTTCGGGGTTTGGTTGCCAGCGGTAGCCATACAGCGCCAATTTTTCCTCGATGCGGTCGTGTCGGGGTTCAGCGGGATATTGTACCGGATTGGGATATACCCACGCATAATTGATGCTGTTGATGCGGATGATTTTTTCCGGCGGCACATGCTGCTGAAAATAGCGGATGACGCCGGGGCTGGGGTCTTCCATGCGCTGCACCTGTTGAATATAAAAAACGATTTTATCGGCTTGCAACCATAACCCTGAATCATCCAGATTAAATGCCGTGCCTTCGAAATCGAGTAGATATTTGTAAAACCGCGCCGATACTTTCAGTGATTGGGGATTTTCGAGCGTGTTCAGATAATCGGCCACTTGATCCATGCCTTCGCCCCAACCGATTCGCGTCAGTTTGGTGGCCGTCGAACCGCCGCCCAGCAACGGGTTAAAATAACTGAAATAGTATGGATGGTACGGCAATGCCGTCGCCAATTGCAATACCAGTATCACCCCACCCATCGCCAGCATTCGGCGGGGATGCCACCGGCGCATTTCGGCAAAACGGACAAACGCCAGCGCAGCCAAAATATCCACAATCGGGAAAATGGTCATCAAAAAACGGTCTTGCTTGTGGCTGCCGAGACTCATACCTGCCGTGTAAAGTGCGGCATACAACACCAGCGACCATATCGTCAGCCGATTATCCATTTCCCGCGAGAAAATAGCTTTTAAGGGTTTACCCACACTGTCTGTGACAAAAAGCCACACGCCAAGCAATAATCCAACCAACGCCAGCGGGGTAACTCGCAGCAAGAATATCACCGGGTAAAACAACCAGCCGGGGTCTTGGTCCAATACCATTTTCCCCAAAAAGAATATTTTTACCCCTTCCGCACCAACTTTTCGGGTCAAGAATTTCGTCATTAATTGGAAGGTATCGACCGGAACAGTCCAAGCAGCGGGCCACAAAATGATGAACACCGCGGCGGCCATCACCGTCCATACCAACATCGTTACCACCCAGCGATAGAACGCGACACGCCAACCGGAGGATTTTTGGGCGTACCACAATAACACGATTGCGCCGAACATCGGCACGAGCACCAATGCTTGTGATTTTGTGAGCCATGCGAACCCACCAAAAATCGCCGAGATGGCCAGATGTTTGCGACTGCCGGAAGATAGTGACCACACAAGTGCCAGAAATGCCACTGCCATCAATCCGGTGAGCAATGCTTCAGCACGATTGACCCGGCTGTCGCTCAACAAAAATGGATCGAGACTGATAAATATCGCAGCCAGCAGGGCAACACGGTTGCCAAAAAGTTTTCGAACATACAAAAAGATTGCGATTACCAGCAATACATTGGCAAAAGCAATCGGAAATCGCTGCCACGCCAAATGCGACATTCGCCCCCAAGTATGCAACAGGTCATATACCCCTGCATCGCCAATCCAACTACCCTGCTGCATCGACCGATACACAGTCGCACCAAACAACCAGAATGTTTCCAACCACGCCGGAAAGATTCCCGGATAGCCGTCGCCAACTAGTGTACCGGGTAAATTTTTTACCAGCAATGCCCGGAAAAAATCCACTGCCCAAGCCCAGCGATCTTCCTCATCAACGGCACGAAAAACGCCAAGCGATGTCAGTCGCACCACCGCAGCCAGCAAAAAAACAAAAATTGTCTCAATTGTCGGTTGGTATTTTTTCCGCCAAGTTGTTGTCATAGATTTCTATTTTACCACAACTGGAATTTCGATATGGTCAGAGCCATCACGAACAAGCAATCGTTCACCTGTTTCAGGCAGATATAATGCTATCAATAGCCGGTATGGTGCTTTTCCAAGTTCATTCGGCACTGCAAGCGCGACGGTATTTTCTATAAATTCACCCGGCGTCCAAGTTACGGTGGGAGCGCCACCGTTTTGTGGGACTGCATCATTCTGAGCAATCACCGAATTTTCCCCATTGAGCAATTGAGTGGTGATGGTGAAGTTTGCATCCAGCGGTTGGTCAGTTTGCCATATTTGTGCCATCTCTAGCAATTGCCCCGGCGAAATTTGTAACTCTCCATTTACCGCTGTTCCGGTCAAGCCAACCAGTTTTACGCCACCGTCAAATTGAACGTCAAGCGGAATATCCGGCACAATCGGCGAGAAGAGACGGGGTCTTCCATCAATAGATAGTGATGCGACCGTGACAGCATCGCTATCGCCCAGTGCGACCTGTAACCGGTATTTCCCGGGCGGAATATATGGCGGCACCAAAAGCGTCCATGGGTCGCGGATGATATCGCCGGTAAACCATTTGTCGGTGGGGAAGCTACCGTTCACCGGATTTCCCGTCCAATTTGTCCACTCGGTACCCTGCTGATCAACCATGTTAATCGTCACAGCAAACGATTGTGAGATCGATTGGGTGGCTTGCCAAAATAATTCGAGTTCGGGCTCGTGTCCATTCTCGGCCGGATGGAAGTTTCCACCCAATAACACAATACCGGGTTGTTGCGATACATTCAGAACCGGATCCAGTGATAGTGCATCCTCGGCGGGGGGCATCGATGGCCGTGCAACTGTTATGCGCGAACTCACGTCATCCAACGGGAAAACACCGACAACTTCTCCGGTTGCGGGTCGGTCAATCCAAATGCGCAAATGATAATTTCCGGGCGGTGTTCCCGGCAACAGAGATATGGCAAAATCATCCCGCCCGACCATGCCATCTTGCCACTGCTCAAACGGGATAGGGGCTTCGGTTCCCAAATTTTCGCCATCCCCCCACACGCGGCCGTTCCCATCCACTATTTCCAACCGGAGCGGTTCATCCGGTTTTTTCCCCTGCCACTCCCAATACAGTTGAAGCGTCGTCGTTTTATCGGGAGTCAATTCGGATGTGGATGCGCCATATCCGTCAATCAGATTATAGCCCATCAATGCAGCCTGCCCAACCAGCCTTGTTTCAGGTTCGATGACGTGCTGCATTTTTACCGACGGGTAAATCCACGCATAGGGCGTGCCATTCAAAAAAACGGTGTGAACCGGTGAGCTTGCTTGGAAAAACTGCAACGCACCGGGGGATGGTAATTCTCGCTGAATTTGGTTGATGTAAAATACAACATAATCGGCCGCCAAACCGGGTTTGGGCGTTCGAGAAATTTTCGCATCGTCAATTTTATAGATGGCGTGGCCTCGAAAATATGGTTCGAAAGTGGTGCTGTACCATGCCACCACATCCAAATCTTCGGCATTGGGCAACGTATTCAGCCATCTAGCGGCGGCATCCAACCCTTCTCCCCAACCGACGATGATTTGTTTTTCCGCCGCATTGCCGCCGCCCATCAATGGATTGTAATATGTAAAATAATATGGGTAGTATGGCAAAACGCCAACAATTTGGATTCCAGCCAATAGCACAATAGCCGCGACTTGCACAATTGAGCGCTTGGCTTGCTGCAGAAAATACGCGTACCCCAACGCCGACAGCGCCATTAAAGCCGGGAACACCGGCAAAATGTAACGGTCTTGTTTTTTGCCGCCGATGGTTACCAATGCGCCATAAAATAGCACAAATATCACAAAAATAAGTGCAGTGCGTCCCCATTGCTTGCGAAAACGAGCCGAGGAACTTGTTGCAATTGCAAGAATCCATCCCCACCAAATTATGGGCGTTGTTTTGAACAGAGTAACCAGCAAATAAAATATGCCGCCGGGGTCCGGCACCGGTTGCCCCATGAAGAAACTGCCCTTGGGGTG
>JANTHQ010000218.1 GCA_024762375.1 Anaerolineaceae bacterium | reverse complement strand
GTCACGGTGATGGTGGTGATGATAACACTGTTGAGAAAATATTCCGAAAACTGCGCCTGCTCCCACGCGTCGGCGTAGTTGGTAACCCGTAACGCCGACGGGATCCAACGGAATGCAATGGCTTCGGCCCGTGACATAAACGAGGCGGCAATTGTCCAATACATGGGCAAAATCATCGCAATACTACCCACCGACAAAACGATATAAACGATGATATTCCACCAGTTTATCGGTTTTTTATGCACTCTTGGATTTGCAACCGTTACATTAGCCATAGAACACGCGCTTCCCTTGCAAATTGTTATTGATTAATGTAAGAATTAACACCACACCAAACAAGATAAATGCGACTGCCGTACCATAACCATACCGGTTATCTGTTTTGATTAAATCCCAAATTACCATGCTGAGCGTGTCCACCGACCGCAACGCCGCCGCATTGCGCAGTACAAAAATGTGGTTAAAGGCTTTGAATGTACCGATAACGCCCAGCAACGACAGAAAATATGTGATGGGCGACAGCAACGGCATCGTCACGTGTCGGAACGACTGCCAACGGTTTGCGCCATCAATTTGTGCCGCCTCATATAGTGAGCGCGGAACACTGCCCAAACCCGCCAAAAAGATAACCGCGTTATAGCCGGAATACGTCCATATACCGAACAGAATAATTACCACCAACGCCAAACTGGGGCCGGGTAACCCGAAAATCGTAAAAATGGGTCTCGGTTCCAGCAGCCATTTGAGGGGCTCTTGCCCAAAGAACGCCAGAATATTATTCATCATACCGGTTGGACGATTTGAGAACATAATACGGAACACGGCTGCACTGGCTACCGCCGGGGTGATATACGGAATGAAATATAGCATTCGGAAGAACGATTTCGCTTTTATATCTTGGTACAGCAAATACGCAATTGCCAGGCCAACCGCCAACTGAATGGGCACGGTTCCCATCGAATACCATGTGGTCACCAACAAACCGTTCCACAGCGCTTTGTCACCGGCGGCAATCACCGGTGGCAACTCGCCGACCAATACCCACGCGCCGACCAGCAGTCCAATCGCTGCAAATGCACCCGCCAGCATTTTGGGGGTGCTTTCTTGCCGTTGCGCATACTGCCACAGCCTCCACGACAGGTACAATAGCAGCAAGCCGCCCATAATGGACATTACCTGCACCCAAATGGTAACTTCGGTACCGGACTCCATTGCTTTGGCATATTCTGCTTGAATGTAATTATAGGTAAAACTGCTGATGAGCCACGAGATAAACCCGTACAGTACCATCTGATAAAACAATCTGACATACGAGCCGCCGTGACGTATTTTCAACCAGTATTGCAGTACAACCCACAACAAAAACCCAAATGCCAGCAACCACAGTGCATATTGCCGGGCTTGCGCAACGGCCGGAACGTGAAATGCCTCGCCGAAAAGTTGGGCATATAACTCGCGGGTCCGTTCCACGCGCTGAACTTTCTCGCCAATGGATAAAATTTCGGGTAAAACCAGTACGATAAACTTGATGAAATAGTATGTACCGGCGGCTAAAATGGTTCCGGGAATTGAAAACAGCCAGAGAGATGCATCATTTTCTCTGGCTGCTCGCCATAATTTTATGAAGATAGAAATCGCCAGCCACGCCGCGCCAATTGCCAGCAAAAACGCTACCACATACGCCAAGTCGTCCATCGCTTTTGTGTAGTTGGCTAGCCCGCGAAATGCCCCCTGCTTGATTTTCCATTTGTACATACTGACGTACAACGAAAATGCCACCGGAAAAAGGCCGAACACAAAAATCAGCGTCATAGCAGGAAGTATGAACAGGTATGCGGTCAAGTTTTCGCGGAATAATCTTCCCCGACGACCAGCAAAAAAACCGACTTTGGTTTGGGTGGTACTGGATTCTAATGTTGCAGTGCCACTTGCCATATTTTTTCACATCTCCTTTTTGGATGCCAACAGAATGCGAAATCCTTTTGCATCAGGATACACTAAAGTATATTTTTTATCAAACGCTCGCGCCTGAATTGGTTGGAATATCAAAAATGTACCACAAGATTCTGTTTTTTTGCAAATATTGCCACCGCCGCTGTCAGCATCGCTACGGATTTTTGCCATAGGCAATTGGCAGGATTAGAATTGAGCTGTTTGTGCTACAGCACACAATTGATTTTCACGAGAGGAAGACATGACCACAGAACAGGCTTGGCAAAATACCAAAGGTTTTCTAAACCGTGCTCGGCAATTTAACCAGCGACTACTTGACCGTTATCTACCATCTGAAAATACCATCCTGCTGTTTACCGCGATTTTGGTGGGGTTACTTACCGGTTTTGGGGCGGTGGGGTTCATTTGGTTGATTGATAAAACGCACTGGCTCTTTTTTGATGTTATTTTGCCATGGTTACAAACGCCCTTTGGCGTGTTTGGCATCGTGCTGATTCCGGTTTTGGGGTCGCTAATTTCCGGGCCACTGATTGCCTATTTTGCAAAAGAAGCCAAAGGGCACGGTGTGCCGGAAGTGATGCAGGCCATTGCGCTGAATGGCGGACGGATTCGCCCGCCGGTGGTGGTGGTTAAAGCGGCTGCATCGGCGGCATGTATCGGCAGTGGCGGCTCTGCCGGACGCGAAGGGCCCATCGTACAGATTGGTTCGGCGCTGGGTTCGGTATTGGGGCAAATGTTCCATCTTTCAGAAGCCCGCATCCGGAATTTGGTGGCATGCGGAGCCGCAGCCGGCATCGCCGCAGTATTTAATGCTCCCATCGCCGGTTCGATTTTCGCCCTTGAAATTATTTTGGGTGAATTCACGACCAGTTATTTCGGCAGTGTTGTGGTCAGCGCCGTCACGGCCAGCATCGTCAGCCGCCAGTTTTTGGGTGATACCCCGGCATTTGCCGTTCCGGCATATCGTATGGTCAGCCCATGGGAAACGTTATTTTACATTGTGTTGGGGCTGCTGGCGCCACTGGTTTCGTGGGCGTTTGTCACATCGCTATATTGGTTCGAAGATAAATTTGATGCGTGGAAGTTTCCTGATGCGCTGAAACCGGCTGTCGGCGGGCTGCTGCTGGGACTTCTGGCACTATTCATTCCCGACTCGCTGGGTTCGGGGTTAGAATTTATCGGCAAAGCACTGGAAGGAAACGTTCCATTCGTATTAATGCTGCTGCTCATTTTCGGCAAACTTTTTGCTACCGATTTTACCCTCGGCTCCGGTAATTCCGGTGGGGTGTTCGCCCCATCGCTATTTATGGGTGCGATGCTCGGCGGGGCATTTGGGGTGGTTGTCCACCAACTTTTTCCCGCCATCACGGCATCGCCGGGCGCATACGCTTTGGTCGGGATGGCAGCCGTTTTCTCCGCTGCGACTCACGCCAGCATCACCGGTATCATCATCGTTTTTGAAATGTCCGGCGATTACCGGCTCATCCTGCCGCTGATGCTGGCAACCGTCATCAGCACGCTCGTTTCTATGGCCATGCGCAAAGAAACAATCTACACGCTCAAACTGGTGCGGCGCGGCATCCAACTGCGTGCCGGGCGGGATGTGGACGTGATGCAGGGTATCACCGTTAAAGAAGCCATGCGCCCCGAAGCATACACCATCCCATACACACTCGATTTAACTGAAACCACCGCAATGTTAAACCAATACCATCGGCGCGGCTTGCCGGTGGTCGATGAAAACGGCGATTTATACGGCATCGTCACTATTTTTGATATTGAACGCGCCATCGAACGCGGTGTACCCAGCCATACCCCCGTCAAAGACATCGCCACCCGAAACGTATTGGTTGCATACCCTGATGAAACAATGGCCGACGTGATGCGACGGCTCAGCGTTCGAGATGTCGGACGATTGCCGGTCGTTACCCGCGAAAATCCGAAAAAAGTCATCGGGTTAATCCGGCGGCAAGACTTTATTCGAGCATACAATTTGGCACTTGCCAATCGCGCCAAAGTTCAGCACCGCATGGATCAGCTTCGGTTGCGAAAAGTGGATAACACCGAATTTGTGGAGGTAGAAATTTTACCGGACAGCGCCAGCGCCGGTAAAACCATCGCCGAACTGGCCGGTTCGCTGCCATATGACGCCGTTATTGTCTCTGTGCGGCATCCATCGGGATTGGTTGAGGTGGTTCACGGCAACACGCGCCTGCAACCCGGCGACAAGTTGACCGTTTTTGTGACGGCGACATCAAAAGATAAACTGCTTGCGGCATTGACCGGCACAGCGTCTGCCGAGCACAAACCGGCGACACCCATCTAAAACCAACCACATAACTCATATCACCCAGTTCGAGATTTAACGAAACTAAAAACGCAAAAGTTTTGGTAAAAACCATGCATTTTCGATTTACCCCATCCCCCCTGTATCCCCCCTTCCCCGCGGGGGAAGGGGGGAGTGAGAGAGAGCGAGGGGGACTTCGTCCCCCTCGCTCACCCCTTTTTGTTTCCCCTCCCCCAAATTGGGGGAGGGGGCAAAACTTTGTACACCCAAATGTTAATTTTCACCAAACTTGAAACTGCGTGGCGTGAGTACATAAAAAAAGACACCCA
>JANTHQ010000217.1 GCA_024762375.1 Anaerolineaceae bacterium | reverse complement strand
GCAGTCGCGCACCGAAACTTGGTCGGCGATGGTGTGCGCTTTTCGCTCGTCGCCGGGGGCAAAACCGATGGTCGGCACGCCGGCATAGCCCATGGTGTACACCCCCGCTGTGGAAAATGCCCATCGCCCCAATTTTGGACGATGCCCCAGCACCGGTATCAGTGTATCACTCACACGGCGCACAAATGGGTCTTTTTCGTCCATTATCCACGCCGGATATGATTTTCGCTCTTGACAAAACTTGCCGGTATAACTGGCCGCGTGAAACTCCGCAACGTGAATATCGCCTTCGACGGCTTCTTTCGTCAGCAGGCTTTGAATTTCTGCCAGCGCATGGGCTTCGGTTTCGCCCATGGTTAACCGGCGGTCAATCACAAAATTGCACCGGTCTGGAATGACGTTTTTGGTACGTTCGATATTTTCGATGTGTGTCACGGCCAGCGAGCCGTCTCCCAAAAATGGGTCGCTCATCAACATCGAACGCATCAATTCCAGCGAAAAAATGATTCGCGCGGCGCCATAGATGGCATTCACCCCCATTTCCGGCATCGAGGCATGACAGGCTTTGCCCTGTACTGTCACTTCAATTTCCAGCCGCCCCCGCTGCCCGATATAAACATCTAAATTTGTGGATGCCCCCAAAATGACTGCTTTGGGCATTTCCGGCAATTGGCTGAAAACAAATCGCGGCGCTGCGCCTTCTGCCAGTTCGCCGTGAACCCCGGCCACCACCAGCACCGTGCCATCGGCGTAGCGGTGGTCGGTTTTGAATTGTTTTGCCCCATAGATCATGCTCGCCAGTGCAGATTTTGGATTTGCTGCCCCGCGGCCATACAGGATGCCATTTTCAATCACACCGCCGAACGGGTCTCGTTTCCACGCAGCAATATCGCCGATGCCAACCGTGTCCATCTGCCCCCAAAACAGCACAAATGGCGGGCGGCCGCTCCCCACTTGCCCAATGACGTTCCCCATTTCATCGATGGTAACCCGGTCAAATGCGGCACGTTCCATCTCGGCAGCGACCAGTTGCGCCACAGCGCCTTCCATGCCGGTGAAACTGGGGGTCTGAACCAGTTTTTGCAGAAATTGTATCATTGCGGTTTCGTCGTTTGCAGATAGTTTGACCATAGTTTCTCCGTTTAATATGCGCCGCGCGCCATCAGCACGTGGGGCAATGTTTGCAGTGCAATTTTCAAATCCAGCGCCAGCGACCAATTTTCGATATAGTAGATGTCCAGCAGTATCATCTCATCGAATGTCAGCTCGCTGCGCCCACTGATTGCCCACAGCCCGGTGATGCCCGGCACAACTTCCAGCCGCCGTTTGTGCCATTCTCGGTACTGCGCTACTTCTGCCGGAATGTTGGGGCGAGGGCCAACCAAACTCATATCGCCGCGCAAAACGTTGTACAGCTGCGGCAGTTCATCCAAACTAAATTTTCGGATGAGCCGCCCCACCCGTGTGCGACGCGGGTCTTCTTTTATTTTGAACAGCGGGCCATCGGCCTCGTTTAATGTTTCCAATTCCGCTTTTCTGTCTTCGGCATCTTGCACCATCGAACGGAATTTGAAAATTTGGAACCGCCGTCCATATTTTCCCACCCGTTCCTGCGAAAAAATCACGGGGCCATCGCTTTCCAGTTTGATGGCCAGCGCAATCAAACCCATCAGCGGCGCAAGTATAACCAGTGCCACCGATGCTACCAGCACGTCGATAATCCGTTTTGTCAGCAATCCCGCGCCACTGATGGAACGCGGTTTCACCCCGATGAGCGGAATGCCCATCATTTGGGTCACGTCCATATGGCTGAGCGTCATCTGGAAAATGTCGGGCACAATGCGGGCACGAATATTGGCACGCTCGCTGATGTTGGTGATGCTCATTATTTTGCGGTGATACTGCCACGGCAACGTGATGATAACTTCGTCAATCTGTTCCTGTTCGAGCAGATTCGGCAGGTTATCGGTGCTGCCCAGCGCCCGAAACCGTCCGATATTGGTGCTACTTTTGGTAACATCATCATCCACAAACCCGACAATTTCATAACCCAATTGCGGGTTTGCCACCACCGTGCGCATAATTGTGCGCGCAATTTCACCCGCGCCAACAATGAGTAACCGCGCCACGCCGAACCCGTGTTTGCGCCACCGGCTCAGCACAGCGATTTTAAGCACGTGCGCCCCGCCGACCAGCGCCAGCACAAAAATTCCGGCATACAGAAAAATAGCACGCGAATAAAATGTGGGGCGGTACACAAAAACCAGCACAATCATCAGCACGATGCCGGTGGTTGTGCCATCCAAAATAGTGGTCAACTCATCCATCACCGATAAACGCCGTTTGTTGCGATACAAATCGTTCTGCCAATATCGAAACAGCAGCAAAACGGTCAGCAGCGCGACAAACGGCAAAAACGCCGAATACGGCACATTATTCGCCGGGTCAACCGCGCGCAGAAATTGCAGGTTGTAGCGCACGTGATATGCCAGCACGAATGCCACATTTATCAGCACGGCATCCACCAGCAGCCAAAACCACGGGAAAAGCCACAGTGTCTGTATGAAATTTGGACGTGCATTTGCCGTTTTCTGTTCCAAAATAGTTGTCCGTCTGTATATCGGGCGAAACGTGCTTTTGATTGCTTGTTGTGTGAATTTCAAAAAACACGTTTTGAATCGTAACTATACAGGAAGCGGGGAAAACGCATCCTGAGTAGCGGCTCGCGGTGCGAACCGCGTATCGAAGGGCGTTTTTCCCCGCCGATTTCACCCTTCGATACGCCCTACGGGCTACTCAGGATGAAATCGGCTGTCCAGCCTGTATAGTTACTCTAAATCTATCAATTGCGACCTCTATCCAGCACCGCCCGATAGATGCCCGCCGTTTGCTGCGCGGTTTTTTTCCAACTGAACCGCGCCGCTTGCCGCAACCCCCGCGCTCGGAGCGATTGCGCCAATGCCCCATCGCTGAATGCGCGAGCCATCGCCCGGCTCAACCCGTCGGTATCGTCCGGCGAAACGAGCAGCGCCGCATCGCCCGCCACTTCCGGCAGCGATGACACATCGCTGGTGATGACCGGTGTGCCACATGCCATCGCCTCAAGCACGGGCAAGCCAAAACCCTCAAACAGCGACGGATACACGAACACATCGGCGGCATTATACCACAGCGGCAATTCATCTTGCGGAATATACCCCGGAAAATGGACGTGCTCTGCCAACCCCAGCGATTCCACCAACCGGAACACCTGCCGGTAATACCAGCCCTTCCCCCCGCCGATGACCAGTGGCGGCGCCGACGGGTCGCGCTGCCGCCAAGCGGCATATGCCCGAACCACGCCTTCGACATTTTTGCGCGGTTCGATTGTGCCCAGCCGAAAGATGAAATGCGCGGGCAGGTTTCTTTCGGCGCGAAAGGCGGCAATCGTCTCTGCCGGCAACGGGCGAAAGGCGGCATCTGCGCCGCAGTACACGGTGTGCACACGATTCGGGTTCACCCCAAACGCCGAAATAACATCCTGACGGGTACTTTCTGAAATGGCGATGACCGCATCTGCCCGCCGCGCCGAAATGCGGGAGAAGGTTCGCAAATACCAGCGGTTAAACGGGCGAAACAATTGCGGAAAATGGACGAAACTCAAATCGTAAATCGTCAGCACAGTGGGCAACCGGTTCGCCAGCGGCGAAACGAATGCCAGCGCGTGCAGCAAATCTGCCTGCGATTTTTTCAGCGCCGGTGGCAGTGCGATTTGCTCCCACAAAATGCGGGCGATGGGATGTTTCGCGGGCAGTGAACTTCGTTGAACTGCCAAACCGTTTTGCGGTTGAAAATCCGGGTCGCTGACGAATGCCGTGTACCGCAGCGATGCATCGGCCGCGGGCAAGTGGCGCAACAGGTTAAAAATGTACCAACTGATACCCGCGCTGCGATACGATTGTTGCAGCGACAGGAGTTGAGCGTTCAGCCCCACGTGGGGCGCAGAGGTCGTCGGCGTTTTCACGGGGCGTATTATACCATAATGCCCCGCACTTTTGCCAAGTTTGGGCAGTCATTGGCATAGGCATTTTGGCGTATATCGGTAAATTTCCCGCCAGCCAGATAGTTGACAACGCAACTATTGAGCATTACAATTAAATATGGTCTGTTTCGACCACTTTTACCCGCGTTAATTTTCAGGAGAAAAACGATGAAACGTTTTGCACTGTTGATATTATTCATTGTCACGCTATCGCTGGCGGGATGCGGCAACCCCGCCGAAACACCCACCCCAACCGAACCGCCGGCTCCCACCGACACCGCCGCCCCCGCACCAACCGCTGCGCCGACCGATACCCCGGTTGCGGTTGTGCCCACCGACACCCCCGCGCCCGGAAAAGATGTCATTTATCTGAACATCACATGGCATCAGCACCAACCCCTTTATTATAAAGATGAAAACGGCGTTTACACCCGACCGTGGGCGCGCGCGCACGCCACCAAAGACTATTACGATATGGCGGCACTCGTCAGCAAATACCCCAACGTGCATGTCACGTTCAACCTCACCCCGGTGCTGATTCGGCAGTTGGATGATTTGGCAAACGGCGCGA
>JANTHQ010000216.1 GCA_024762375.1 Anaerolineaceae bacterium | reverse complement strand
GAAATCCCGCCCAACCGATAATCGCCGCCAACAAGATTCCTACCGTAAAATTCGTTGCCATATCGTTTTTCTGCACTTTGCTATAAAAAAAAGGCCGGGCAACGCCGACCTGCTGTACCCCCGGCAGGAATCGAACCTGCGACACAAGGTTTAGGAAACCTCTGCTCTATCCCCTGAGCTACGGGGGCAGACGCAACTATTATACAAATTTTTGGTACATGTGCCACATTTTGATATGAATTCCACCCAAATACTTGAATTTTTCGATTATTGCGGTTATCATGTTAAAGAGTGGCGTTCAAATCTCAATAACCACTGGATCAATCGCTGATGATTATCTGCCCGTTTTGCCAAACACCACATGTTGATAACACGCTTTTTTGCGATGAATGCGGCACATACCTGCTCGATGAAGAAACCCGCGACACTTTCCCTCTATTGGAAGAGGACACACCGGAAATACTCGGTGCGCAGAAAAACACACCGAATACCGAAAAAGCCTCCGCCAAACCGCACGCACACATTCCCCCCACCGTCATTCTGTCGCTCGATACACCCAAAAAGCAGTTGGAAATCACATTGGAAAAAACTATCTATCTGGGGCGGTTGGACCCCACAGCCAACATTTACCCGGAAATTGATTTTACCGATATCAACGGGTTAGAGCAGGGGATTTCACGCCAGCATGCACGGTTGCTGTTCAAAGAAGGGCAACTTTATATTGAAGATTTGGGCAGCATCAATGGAACGGTGCTCAACGGCCACCGATTGATGGCATATCTGCCCGAACCACTAAATGACGGAGATTCGCTGGTTTTGGGCAGATTGAAAATTGCTGTTTCGGTGGTGCCATAAAAAAAGGGCGTTCATTGGAACGCCCCTTTTTTTAGTCTTCAATTATTACCGGCAGAACCATCGGCTGCCGCCCCGTTTCTTTATCCACAAAATCCTGCAATGCTTTCCGAACCGCATCGTATGGTTTTTTGGCCGGAAGCGCTTTCATCACCACTTCTTCGGCACGAGAAATCAAATCGCCACTTTCTCGGATGTAAATGAAACCGCGTGAAATAATTTCAGGCCGAGACAGCGCTTGTCCGTTCTCTCGGCTAACGTGTACCACCGCCAAAATAAACCCGTTTTGAGATAGCATTTCCCGGTCTCGGAGCACAACGCGCCCCACATCGCCGATATTTTTGCCATCCACAAACAGATATCCGCCGGGAATACGCTCGGTCACTTTCATTTTCTTTTGGGTCAGTTCGAGCACCATCCCATTTTCCAAAATAACGGTATTCTCTTCCGGCACGCCTTGCCCAATTGCCAATTGAGCGTGCGCGTGCAAATGTTGCAGTTCGCCATGTACCGGAACAAAGAATTTTGGTTTGATTAAATGCAACAGCAGTTTTAATTCTTCTTGACTGGCGTGCCCGCTAACGTGCACATTGGTGCCGCGACCCGATACGACTTTGGCGCCACGCTGAAATAAGCGGTTGATAGCTCGGTTGACGACAATTTCATTGCCGGGGATAATTCGTGACGAAAGCACAACCGTATCGCCTTTTTTGATGTTGATTTGACGATGCTGTCCCAATGCCATCCGTCCCAGTGCTGCACTGGCTTCGCCTTGACTGCCCGTGGCAATGATGGTAATTTCGCGGTCTTTATATTTTTTCATCTCGTTCAATGAAATGAGCACGCCGCGCGGAATTTGCAGATAGCCGAGTTCTTGCGCCCGCTCGACACTTTCTTGCAGGCTGCGTCCGTTAACGACCACCACACGTTTGTGTTTGACCGCCACTTCTATCACTTGCTGCACCCGAGAAATCAGCGAGCCAAATGTCGCCACAATTATCCGGCCCGGAGCTTCAGAAAATACCTGGTCTAAGCCTTTGGTAACCGTCTGCTCGGACGGGGTGAATCCGGGATTGTTGGCGTTGGTGCTGTCCGACAGTAGCGCCAGCACACCTTCTTTGCCCAGTTGTGCGAGTTTTGCAAAATCGGGCGGCTCACCCCAAGCCGGGGTATAGTCGAATTTGAAATCGCCGGAATGCACAATCATGCCCACCGGGGTGCGGATGGCAAACCCGACGGCATCGGGAATGGAATGGCAAACGTGAAACGCTTCAATCTCAAACACACCGCCAATGCTGAACGGTTGGTTCGGTTTGATAACGTTGAGTACGGTCGCCCCTTCCATATCGTTTTTTCTGAGTTTCACATCAATTAACCCGATGGTCAATTGTGTCGCAAAAATCGGTGCTTGCACTGTTTTCAGCAAATACGGCAGTGCGCCGATGTGGTCTTCGTGCCCATGGGTAACGATAATTCCACGTACCCAGTCTTTTTTATCTTCAAGATAATGAGTATAGTCAGGGATGACCAAGTCTATCCCATACATATCCTGTTCAGGAAACATACCGCCGGCATCGATGATCACAACATTGCGACCATATTCGATGGCAGTCATATTTTTTCCAACTTCTCCTAATCCTCCCAATGGGATGATTTTTAATTTATTTGTAGCCATTACTTCTCCATGAATGTTTCAATGTTTTGCGGTGACGCACAAAAAAACCGCTTGCCGTTACTTCAGCCCGCGGTCACCCAAGTGCTATTTTCACCAACTTGACAGTAAGTATAACACCGCCATCGCTCAAATCCAAATCACCGCACATATTTTCGGTTTTTTCAAAAGAAGTGGTTATAATATGTTACACCATCAATTTTGGGAACACGTTTGTTTACCTTAACGGAGAGGTTTTTTGACAGCCGAAGCTATTCTGGTTTTGACAATAATTGGTATCGCCATTGTGCTGTTTGCATGGGAAAAAGTAGCGCCTGATATCGTGGCGATTCTGGTACTGATTACGCTGGCCTTGACGGGGTTAACCTCCACCACCGAAGCGTTTTCCGGTTTTGCCAACCCCGCCGTTGTTACCGTTTGGGCAATTTACATCATCAGCGAAGGGTTGTTCAAAACCGGGGTGGCCGATTATCTGGGCGCAAATATTTTAAAACTGGCCGGAAATGGCGAATCACGATTGATAGCCACCATTATGCTCATTGTCGGCTTTATGTCTTCTTTTATGAACAATATCGGCGCCACCGCCGTACTTTTGCCCGCGGTTATGGGCATCAGCCGCCGAACAAAAATTTCACCATCACGATTGTTGATACCCCTTTCTTTCGCTTCGCTGATGGGCGGCAACATGACACTCATCGGCACACCGCCAAATATTCTGGCATCCGGTATTTTGATGGAATACACCCACACCCAGTCGTTCCGCTTTTTTGATTTTTTGCCCATGGGGCTTGTTCTGCTGGGCAGCGGTATTCTATATATGACTCTCATCGGACGGCATTTGTTGCCGAAAACTTCGGTAAAAGAGGATTTGGCACGCAGTTACCAAATTCGAGATTATGCCACCGAACTGACCATCTTGCCCGATTCGCCGCTGGTGGGGAAAACCATCGAAGAAAGTCGGTTTGGCGAAGATTACGATTTAACCATCATCAGCAAATTGAATAAATCACCCATTACACGCATTTCGCCGCAACTTTCGAGCACTCGGCGGCTGGTGAGCCGCAGTTTACCCGTACGCAGTTCCGAAACGATTGAGGCCAATGATGTTTTTTTGGTTAAAGGTAATCTGGAAACGCTGTTGAAAATCAAAGATCAGCAGGGCATCAAAATCGGACCGGAATTATCGCTGAGTGATAGCGATTTGCAGAGCAATCAAACGTCAATTGCAGAAATTTTGGTCGCGCCGGCTTCGAAATTGGTGGGGCAAACTTTAAAATCTGCCCGCTTTCGAGACCAATATAAATTGACGGTGCTGGCTTTATGGCGCGCTGGACATCCCATCCGCAAAAAACTGGCTGATACACCCATCCAAATTGGCGATGTGCTGTTGACACAGGGACACCGTGAAAATTTCCATTTGATTGATACCGACCCGGGGTTGCTGTTGCTGGAACCGGTTGTTGAAGACCGGCGGCGCACAGAAAAAGCCCCATTTGCGCTGGGAATTTTGGGTGTGATGTTGCTGGCTGTAACGATGGGATGGGTTCACATATCGGTCGCGGCTGTTGCTGCCGCATTCGCGATGGTCTTGCTCAGCGTGTTGACCATTGATGAAGCGTATCGAGCCATCCAATGGCGTTCAATTTTCTTGATTGCGGGTATGCTTCCACTGGGCATCGCCATGGAAAAGAGCGGAGCAGCACAATTTTTGGCCGATCAGATTATTTTTCTGACCCAAAGTTGGGGCGCGTTGGGCGTTTTGCTGGGCATTTACGTGCTGACGCTGCTGCTTACCCAACCAATGTCGAATGCGGCGGCCACCGTTTTGATGGTTCCCATCGCCATTGATGCTGCCTTCAAATTGGGCACGAACCCACACGCGTTTGTGATGGCGGTCGTCATCGCGGCATCAACCGCGTTTTTAACCCCTATCGGTCATCAAGCAAACGTTTTGATTTATGGAATCGGAAATTACAAATTCACCGATTTTGCAAAAGTAGGCTTGGGGTTGAATTTATTATATATTGTGCTGGTGGCGCTATTGCTGCCAATTTTATGGCCGCTACATTGATTTACGGA
>JANTHQ010000215.1 GCA_024762375.1 Anaerolineaceae bacterium | reverse complement strand
CTGCAATTCTGTCGGATAATCGGACAACGCGCTGGGATTCTCCGATGCGTCAACCCGAATGACCACATCACAAGTTTGGTACATCAATTCCAGCATTGGGTTGGGCGCCGAAAGCAACTCGAGATTATCGGTGGCTTCCATTGCCAAACTGTTTTCATCGCTCATGTGGATGTATGTAAAAGCCGTTGCACCGGCGCGCAGAGCCTCCTGATACAAGGCTTGCACCAGCGGTTGTCCGGCCGGGCTGGTTGTGCGAATGAGGACGCGTTCGCCGGGTTTTACGGCAGTAGAATAGTTAATAATGGTCCGAGCCATTTTTTCAATGTAAACATCCATCGTTGGTGTCTCCTTCTGTGTTTTGTGGAAAAGAAATATCCCGTCTCGAACGAACACGGCGAGACAGGTTGCCTTTCGATATTGTAGCCTGAATTATCTGCTTGCCAAAATGGAAAAATGATTGCGTCACGCCGAAGGTAGCGTGGCCAGAAGTTCCTGATTGTGTGCCGCCAGCGCGTCAATTTCGGCACGCAACGTGTCGAGCGCGTCTGCGGCGTCGGTCAAATCGCCGGATTTGCCCATTTTTTCCAGTGCGAATGCCGCCGCCTGCACGCGCATCGCGCCCATATTCGCCGCCGCGCCTTTCGTTTTGTGGGCAATTTGGTCCACCGCATTTGCGTCGCCGGTGGTTACCGCTGCCGCCAAATCGTCGAGATACCCCTTCGACTCGTCCAAAAAGAACCCCAGCAATTCCATAAATGCATCCACATCGCCGCCGAGCCAATCCAACGGGCCGGACGGGTCGAGGATATCGGAAACGGGCAGGCCATGCGCAGTCGGGGGTTCGGGTTCAGACCGGGATGGGGTAGCGGCCATCGGCTGAACCCGCGCTGCCTGTCGTTCGATAGCAGCGGTCACTTCTTTGGCGCGAATAGGTTTGGTGACATAATCATCCATTCCGGCAGCGATGAATCGCTCTTTATCACCTTTCATGGCATGGGCCGTCATGGCGATAATGGGTATGTGCGCCAATTTTGGATTTTGCCGAATGGCGGCAGTCGCTTCGATGCCATCCATTTCCGGCATCTGCACATCCATCAAAACCAGGTCGAAAGGCTGCTCTTCCAGCATTTGCAGGGCGATTTTGCCATTTTCTGCCGTTTGCAGATGATACCCTTCCCGCTCAAGCAGCGCGGTCGCCAACCGGCGATTGATTTCGTTGTCTTCTGCCAACAGAATGCGGAGTGCGCCTTTATCAAATGCCGGTTGAGATTCGGTTTCGGCAATGGAAATCTCCGGCGCATCTGCTGCACCGACGGCAACCAGCAGCGCATGGTGCAATTCTGCGTGTTTTATCGGTTTGGTGGCATAGGCAGCCCAGTGCAAATCTCGCCGGCCGGTAACCAACCCCAACGTGTTGACCATCGTCAGCATCACCACCGGCGTATCTTTTAAACCGGCGGTATGGCGAATGGTGTGCAAAACGTCGATGCCGCTCAATTGAGGCATGACCACATCCAGCAAAACAATATCATACCGCAAACCCGAATCTAAGGCGTGCTGCAATTTCTCGATGCCGGACGCGCCATCGGTGGCCTCATCGGGAATGCAGTGCCAAGTGGCGAGCATGTTGCGCAAAATACGGCGGCTGGTGGCATTATCGTCAATAACCAGCACGCGTTTATTTTCGATGGGGGTTGTATCGAGCGGCTCCGGCTGCAATTCTCCGACCGGCAGAACAATGGTGAATTTGAATGTGCTCCCCTGCCCCGGTTCGCTTTCAACCCAAATTCGGCCGCCCATCATCTCTACCAACTGTTTCGAGATGGCCAGCCCCAGCCCGGTTCCACCATATTTTCGAGTGGTACTGCTATCGGCCTGCGAAAACGTTTCAAAAATCAAATCCTGCTTTTCGGGCGGAATGCCGATGCCTGTATCCGCCACAGATATTTGGAATTGCACGGTATTTTCGTTTCGCGCCAATTCAACCACCTCGACAGCCACTTCGCCCTCATCGGTAAATTTGATGGCGTTGCCCACCAGATTCACCAAAATTTGGCGCAGCCGCAGCGGGTCGCCGCGCACAACGGTGGTGGCATCGGGATGGACGGCAATCAACAGTTCCAAATTCTTTTGAATGGCACGCTGTGAGAGGATATCAGCCAATTGCTCGATGACATCACGCAAATTGAATTCAATTTCCTCAAGCTCCAATTTTCCGGCTTCAATTTTAGAAAAGTCCAGAATATCATTGATTATACCCAATAATGCCTCTGCGGAGGTTTGCACAGCAGTGAGGTATTCTCGCTGCTCAGAGGTCAATTCCGTGCCGAGTGCCAAATCGGTCATACCAATAATGCCGTTCATCGGGGTGCGAATTTCATGGCTCATATTCGCCAGAAATTCGCTTTTGGCCTGATTGGCTTTTTCCGCCGCCACTGCAAGCTCGTTGGCGCGCAACACAGCATATTCCAATTCCTCGTTGGCATTTTCCAGCGCGGCTTCAGCATCTTTTTGAGCAGAAATATCTGTCAGCACCGCCAGTGTGCCGACGAATTCACCGTCGCTCATGCGGGGGCTGCCACTGGTCAGTACCGTCACCCGCGTTCCGTCTTTGCGCAATAATTCCAGTTCATAATGGTCGGCAATGCCTTTTCGCCGCCGTTCGAGCGCAGCGGCAACAATCGGTTGCTGGTCTTCGGGGACAATCTCTTGCCACGATTTGCCGATGAGCAATTCGGGGGGATACCCGAGCATGTTTGCCGCAGCCATGTTCGCAAAGGTTATCTTGCCGTCGGTATCCTGCACCAAAATCCCCTCGGAAATATTTTGAACAATCTCTTCGTGGAAATCCTTCAATTCTTTAATTTGTTGCAAGGTTCGTTTTGACGCAGAAATATCTTCCACCGCCCCTTCCACGAACTGCGGACTGCCGTTTGCATCATAAATCATCGTCGCGGAAATCAAACAGCACACGGTGGTTTTTTCAAATTGCAACAATTGCGTTTCAAACTGATACACGGTGCCGGTTTCGGTCAGCGTTTGTTGTAACCGGCGGCGCGAATCATCGTGGGCAAAAAGCGAAAAGAAATTTTCGGCGCGCAGTGTCTCCCGGTCGGGGTAACCCAAAATTTCAACAAATGGTTGGTTGACATTGGTGAAAATACCACCGGGTTGGATGCGAAACACGCCAACGGGCAGCCCGTTCAAAACACGGCGCACATCCGTTTTAATCTGTTCGAACGCCTTTTGCTGCGCATACTGTGCTCGTTGCAGAACCAGACTCGCCACAACGAGCAGTATGCCGCCAATCACCCACATCACACCGGCAGCGATAGCCGTCGCAGGGGCAATCATTGCCACCAACGCGGCCAAAATACTCCAGCCGACCAGCGCAATAATTGTGTATTTTTTGGTATTTTTTAGCACAAAATCATCTGGTTGCATAATTCTCTCACGCCGCTACACGGATTTTCACACCATTATTTTACTCTTTTCTCGCTGTGATGTCTGTAAACTTGGCGTGAAAAGAATCTGCATCCGTGTCACAGATTTCGCAATCCGAACCGAGCCGCCCCAATGAGTGCCGACTTTCGATTTAAGATAACGTGGACCGGTATGCGGCGGAGCATGGCGGAAAATCGCCCTTTGTCAGCGAACGATTGCATAAACAACTCGCCTTCCAACAGCGGCAAAATTCGCGGGGGTATCCCGCCGCCGAGATATACACCGCCACCGGCAAGCACTTTGAGCGCCATGTTTCCGGCTTCTGCCCCCAAAATAGATACAAATAGCCGCATGGTTTCCGCGCACAACAGGCAGTCGGTTGGGCGTTGGAGTGCGGCTTTCACAATAACCGGATTCGGGTCGGGTGAAGCCGCAAATTCGGCAACCAGCCAATCCGGTTCGGGCGCAAAACCGGTATCTTTCAAGAAAGCGTATATGTTCGGCAAGCCGATGCCGGAACAGATGCGCTCATAACTCACCCGCCCGAATTTCTTTTGCAGATAGCGCAGTAAATTCATCTCCAACGCATCGGTGGGGGCGAAATCGGTGTGCCCACCTTCGGAAGCATACGCATGGTATCTGCCGCCATCCCACGTGAGATACGCTTCGCCGAGCCCGGTTCCGGGTGCAATAACGGCAATCGCACCGCCCGGCACCGCCGAACCGGTATTCAGCGTGTGAATATCATCAGCTTCCAAAATGGGCACGGCATTGGCGATGGACACCAAGTCGTTCAGCAGTGTTACTCGCTCAAACTGAAATTCCGCCGCCAAATCGTGCTCGCTGATGCGCCACGGCAGGTTGGTGATGGTCGCTTCGCCCTGCACCACCGGGCCTGCCACACCGAAACACGCATGGCGCACAGTAACATCCACTTGCGCTAAAAATTGGCGCACGGTGGCTTCCAAATCGGGGAATTGCGCGCTGGGGAAAGTTTCTTCAGCCAAAGGGCGACGCAAATCTGCCTCGGCAGAGAAAATCGCCAGTGTGGTTTTTGTGCCGCCGATATCACCGGCGAGTAAATGATGGTTTGTCACAATGAATGCTCCTCTCTGTGCAGTGCTATCACGGATATGATACCCTGTTTAATGCCAAATGTCAGATTT
>JANTHQ010000214.1 GCA_024762375.1 Anaerolineaceae bacterium | reverse complement strand
AATTACGGCGAAGGCTTTGACGAAAATATTCCCGTCGCTGATTTTCCAGATGATGGCAAAGGTGGCGGTGACAATTGCCGCCAGCGTCAATCCGAGCAGCGGCCATCCCCCCAGCCGAAAAATGCCCGCCCAAAAAAGTTGCGCCAACCAGCCGTGGTCAATCCACGGCGCACCGGCGCGGGTGAACGAAAAAACATCGGCGGTGAGAATTTGCCGCTGATCGAGCATCCATTCGCCGGCGCGCAAATGCCACCACGTGTCCGCCCCGGCGGGATAGCGAATCGCCATGGCAAACACGGCGATGAACACAATCGCCGTCAGCAGCCGGTTTTGGGTTAATTGCCATCGGTTTGTTGGGTGTGAAGCCACGACATTCTCACTTTTTTTCCCGAAAGGTTAACTGAACCCATCATATCAAATATTTTCGGCTTTGAAAAGGGGAGAGAAAAAACATTGGTATACCGGCATGTGAAATTTGGCAATTATACCAGCAACCGCGACCACATTCCCAGCATGTACATCCATGAAAACGCCACCACTGTCGCCCACACCCAGCGGTTGTCGCTGTCTCTGATGATACCGGCGACGGCGGGTAAGGTGGAGGTTATCATAAAATACGGGCTGAAACACAGACTGCCGAGCATCAACAGCGTGTCGCTGTCGCGTTTCCAGCCGAAATACAGGAATGCGATTCCAAACGGCACGCTGTATGGAAAAAGCGACAGATTCACTGTTTGGTCGGGCTGGTAGCCGATGATTTGTTGCCACCAGAATCCCCAAATGACAATTGACAGCGCGAAAACGCCCGCGGTCACCCCCGCCGATTTGAGATTCAACCGTCGCAGGGTGGTCAGCAGCACACCCTGCGGTTTGGCGAGCAAAAATGGCAAGCCAGCCCACGCGGGTAGCATCAGCGCCCACAACAAAAGCCCATCCAATTGCCCATAGAGAAAAAGGGCCATAACCGGTGCAGAAAGCGCAACGGCAGCGATTTTCAGTGGGCCTTTCACGTAAAATACAATCCCCAACATGCTGATGGTCATCAGAATGGCGGCGCCCAATCGGGGCGGCAGTATCGCTAGCGGATAAAGTATCGCTAGCAGCCACGGAGGATTGAACACCCGTCCGGCTCGGAAATATGGGTCGCCAAAGTTTAATATCGCCGGGCGAAACGTCGCTCGCCAATCGACATATGGAATAGGCAAAAGCCAAAAGAGCAACACCATCGCCGCGGTGGCCGCCCCCAAAAGCAGAATTTGGGTCGGTGTGGCGGTGTGAAGCAGTGCGAGCAAATTGTTCTTTTCTGTAGGATTATCTTTGGCGTCCATACTTTAAATATATGACCGATTCTTTTCAGTTTGATAGGTTTCGGAAGCAAGCAAATAACCGGCGGTGGTACTCCATATATTCTTTTGACGGTAACCATACAATAATAGAAGTATCCCGCCGATGACCAACCCTTCAAAATTCGCATCGGCGGCGTGGCGGAGTGCGGGAAACGAGGAAATCAACAGAAGTATTCCGGCTATCCATCGCTTGCGCGAGGGGTAGCGGGGAACGCTGATGACCAGCACGGCAAACGTTAGCAGGTTTAACAGCCCCCAACTGGCGCGGAATGAGAGTAAGCCCAAGGGTAAAATCGGCAGCACGGCCCATGGCGGGTTTCGCAGCCCGGAGCCGCCATAATGTAATGTGCCGCCTTTGATAGCCGGATAGATGGCATACCAGTCAATTGCCAATGATGTGTGTTCTAGCGGAAATTGATCGAAAGCAAAAACGAAAAGTGTAATGGCAATTGCCAGTAAAAGAATTGTTAATGGGAATGAGAATTTTGAACTTTGAACCTTGATCTTTGAATTCAAAACACCCCCCGCACTGCCAGAAGATGGATCCATGAGACCACTATAATCAAGGCCCACCACCGCCAATTGTCGGTTTCTTCTATCAATGCGGCGATGGCAGGTAAGGTAGATGTTATCATAAAATATGGCATCAGACTGAGCGATGCCAGTGCCAGAAGTCCGTCGCTTTCATTCTTCCAGCCGAAATAAAGGAGTGGCAGTGTAATCAGCAGACTGTATGGAAATAGTGACATGTTCACGGTTTGGTTTGGGGCAAAGCCGATGATATTTTGCCACCAAAAACCCCATCCCGCCACAGATACGAGCAAAATGACGATAATGGCAATGAGTGTATGCCTGTTGCGCCGTTTGCGATTCAGTAGTGTGAGAATAACGCCTTGCGGTTTTGCCAGCAGAAACGGTACACCCGCCCAGCCGGGAAGCATCAGACCCACCAGCAGCAGCGCATCTAACTGCCCCAGGGTAAACAGGGTACTCATCGGTGCAGCGATAACGACTATTAATAGTTTTTTCGGCGAGCCGACATATAGCGCGACTACTACCAGTGATAACAGCATCAGCAATCCCGCGCCAAATCGGGGGGGAAGCAGGGCCAAGGGGTGCAAAAATGGGAAAATCCATGGGGGGTTGAAGATAAGACCGGGGTCGAAATACGGGTTCTGCCAGTGCAACGCCGCCGGGCGGAATGCATCAATCCAATCTTTATACGTGACGGGCAAAAATGCGAACAATCCCCACAGTATCAGAATCAAAAAAACGGCCAACGCGGTGGATGCGATTCTTCGGATAGAAAAGGTGTTTGCTGTCACAAACGTGTTCCATATACCGGGTTATGCTGAACGTACGTTGCAGGTCAGTTGTCAGTTCCCGAAAGACGGGTTGACCGGCGCGATGCGACTGGCGGGCCGCCGCCAGAACCGCGCGCGGGAAAGCGTCAGCCGGGCGACGGTGTACATGGCTTTGAAAATTTCCTGCTGCGAAATTTTGGATGTGCCGCGTGCGCGGTTGGCAAAAATGATGGGCGTTTCGCCGAACGTGCAGCCCATTTGCTGGCATTTGTATGCCATCTCAATTAAAAATGAATAACCGTTGGAAAAAATCGCATCCAAATCGATATTCTCCAGCACTTCGCGGTGATAGCACCGAAAGCCCGCCGTGCAATCGTTGGCGCGTAATCCGAGCATAAGCCGCGCGAAATGGTTTGCCCCCCAGCTCAAAAATTCGCGATACCATTCCCAGTTTTCCACCCCGCCGCCGGGCACATACCGCGAGCCGATGGTGACGTGATGGGTTTTCGCCAGTTTTACCATCGCCGGAATGTATTTGGGATTGTGCGAAAAATCGGCGTCCATGGTGCAGACCAAATCCGCGCCCTCTGCCAGCGCTTTTTTAAACCCGGCGACATACGCCGTGCCCAGCCCCAATTTTCCCGCGCGATGGATGACCGCCACCCGCGCGTGTTCTGCCGCCAGCGCATCGGCGGTGTCGCCCGTGCCGTCGGGGGAATTATCATCCACTACAATCACGCGGGCGTCAATGGGGAGTGCCAAAAGTTGGGTCACCAAATCGGTGATATTTTCGATTTCATTATAGGTTGGAACAATAACGGTTACGTTCAACAAAAACTCCCGGTAATCAATTGATAAAACTGGAACGCAGATTGAACGGATCTTTCAGATTTCCGCAGATAAAAATCAGTTCTATCTGTGTCATCTGTGTTCATTTCTAATTTGAACACAATGGCGTTATTTTATCAGCTTTCGGGGATGTGGCAATTTGTCACACCGGCGCGACCCCGTTGACCACCAACGCCGCCGAGAGAATCCACAGTTGGCTATAAACCAGCACCCGCCGCGATTTTATCAGCCCGCCGAAGAGCAGCATGCTCGCCGCCAGTCCCTGCGTCAACCGTACCATCGCCGCCGGTTCGCGGAAAGTGGATGCAGGCAGAAACAAAATCACCGCGCTATTGAGCAGCAATGCCAAGACGAAGGGATGAACTAACCGGGCAGATAAACTTCGCACGCTGAGCCATAGCCCCGCCAGCACGGGGAAAATGGAAAGCGGCACGACCACCAGCGATACCAGCGCGAACGCCGCCACACTGACCCCCGCCATCCACAGCCAGCCGCCCAGTGGAACTGCGCTGAACGCCGTTGCGCCTTCGCCGCCGGAGCCGACCCCAAACGCGCCGAGCCATTTCCACAAAAAAAGTTGCCACGCGGCAAACGGCACACCCGCCAGCGCAAGTGTCCCCGCTGCGCGCCAATCCCGTTTCCACAAAAAATATAGCCCGAATGCCGCCGCAAAAATGAGCGTGGTTTCTTTTGCCAGCGCTGCCAGCGCGAACAGAATCGCCATCCAGCCGAACCGTTTTTTCAGCCATGCCAGCGCCGCCAATTGCACCAATGCCTGCGCCAGCGCTTCATTCAAATCGGTGCGCAGAACCAGAAACTGCCCGCCGTACAGCCCATATCCCAGCGCGAACCAGCGGCTCACCCCCAGCGCCGACAGAATCCGCGCGGTTGCCCATGTGCCCGCGCCGATGGCCAGCAAATTCAGCGCGATGAGACTCCACGGGATGAGCGCGGCGTTCCCCAGCGCGAGCCAGCGCGCCAGCATGGGGTACAAAATGCGCTGGTAGCGATACGCCGGCACATCGATGAATGGCGCGGCGTGCGCCGGCGACAGCGCAATCTGATACGCAAATTGCCCGTCATATCCCGCTGTGCCGCCGGAAATCCCCTGCGAAAATT
>JANTHQ010000213.1 GCA_024762375.1 Anaerolineaceae bacterium | reverse complement strand
GGTGCTCAAACCGGGGGGAACATTGCTCACCACCAATCGCATCGGCTGGGAAACCAGATTTATGCCGGGCAAAGCGTTAACGTCGGCGCAGATGACGCAAATGCTTGCCGATTTGGGTTTCACAAAAATTACCATCACCCCATGGCTGGATATTTACGACCAGGTTTGGGCAATTAAAAAGTAACCCGCATCACCGAGACATTTTTGCCGGTGGTTGTCATTTTCCCCACGTGTATGATACAATTTGAATATGCTTTTAAAATTTCGACAATGGGTGTTATGTGGGCGTATCGCCAAAAAAACATACACCCGCTTTAAATTGAAGTTGTGTGCCAATGTTCGATAAACTTTTTGGAAAACCAGCCCACCATACACCAACGCCCGAACCGGAAATTGCCGCCGCCAACCAATTACCGGCGCTATCGCCCATGCCTGCCGATGCGCAGGAATCAAAAACGAAATTGCTGGGATACTATCAACCCGGCAGTCGGATTGGCGGGCGATATGAAGTTGTGCGTACGCTGGAAGGCGGCATGGGGCTGGTATACCTGTGCATCGACCATGAAAACGCCGCCGCACCGGTGGCGCTGAAAACGTTCAAACCGAAATTTCTCTCCGACCGCACAACCCGAGACCGTTTTTTGCGCGAGGGGACTATCTGGGTGGCGATGGGCAATCATCCCAACATCGTCCGTGCCCATCGGGTTGAGCGATGGCGCAATGGGCTGGAAGTATATTTGGTGTTGGAGTGGGTCGCGGCACTTTCAGAAGATTTGGATGATGCGTCATTGCGGGCAATTTTGCACAAGCGAAAATTTCTTCCGCTGGAGCAGGCACTGAAATTTGCACTGCACATCGCGCGGGGCATGCGGCACGCCACCGGACAGATTCCGGGGCTGGTTCATCGAGACCTGAAACCCGAAAATGTGCTCGTCGGGCGCGACGGAAATGTGCGTGTGACCGATTTCGGGCTGGCATCGGTGCTGGCGGCTATTCGCGATACACTGCCCGATGGCGGGTTCCACATTCGCACCAGCGACGGCGGGGTGGGCACGCCGCTGTACATGGCGCCGGAGCAATGGAAGCGGAATGCAACAGTCGATAGCCGCGCCGACATTTATGCTTTCGGCTGCATTTTATATGAAATGCTGACGGGGCATTTGGCTGTTTCCGGCAAAACCCCCACCGAACTTTCGCGGGCGCACCAATTGGGATGGGTTAGTCCATTGCCGAAAACTATTCCACCGGAAGTGCAAGCGTTGGTGCGCGGCTGCATGGCAACGACACCGAGCCAGCGGTTTCAATCGTGGGCAGATGTGGAAAAAGCCATCTCGCTGGTGATGCGCCATGCAACCGGCGAACTGCCCACTGTCAATGCGCCGGTTGAAAATGAATTGAATGAACGCCGGGAGAAAATCGCGGCGGGATGGTCGTATAACGCTGTGGGATTATCATACCGCGACATCGGGAATCACGATTTGGCGGCGGGGTATTTTGAACGTGTGGTGTGGGTTGGGCAGCAAGAGCGCGATTTCTCGCTGTTGAGCGCCGGGTTGCGCCATCTGGGTGATGCCTACCGCGCGCTCGGCGATTTGGACAGCGCTGTCAAATATCACCGCCGGCATGCGGAACTCGCCAAAAAACTGGGTGATATTCCCCGCGAATGTGATGCATTCGGCAGTTTGGGCCGAGACTATATGCGGCTGGGTAATTTTCGGCAGGCGATGGCACAATTTCAAACCCAATTGTCGCTGGTTAAACAAATTGATGACCCGGAACGCGCATGTATCGTGCTCAGCAACATTGGCGATGCCCATTTGGCACTCAATCAACCCGATAAAGCGCTGACGGTGTACAAAAAATCACTGGCACTGGCGCGAAAAATCGAAAACCGTCTCATCGAAGGGCGTATTTTGGGTAACATCGGGCGCATCAACATCGAACGCGCTGAGCCGGAAATGGCCGAAACGTATCTCGAAAAAGCGCTTTCAATTGCTCGGGAAGTCGGCGACCGCACCGGCGAGGGCATGGTGATGGGATATTTGGGACAATTGCAGCTATCGCAGGAAAATCTTTCGCGGGCGCTGTGGTATCTGGTGAACCAGTTGGCTATCACCCAAGAAACGCGCGACCAAGTGGCCGAAATGGAAGTGCTGGTCACGCTCGGCGATGTGTATGTCCGCCTGAAAAGTTTCGAACAGGCTATCGAATCATACTACTCTGCTTTGACCATTGCCCGTGCGATGGGTTATCAATCCACAGTGGTGCATTTGTTGGGGCAGTTGGGGTACAGCTATTTTAAAGAAGGCGAATCGTCTCCGGCGATTGGCTATTATGAAGAAGGTTTGGCGCTGGCGCAACAACTGGACAGCCCCATGGATGCAGCAAAACTGGCTCGTGGTGTGGCACAGGTATATTACAGTATCGAAGATTTTTGGCGCACCCGCGAACGGTACGAGCAAGCGTTGTCGCTGGCAAAAGAGGCGAATGAACTCGGCTTTTGGGCGCAAACCAGCCGAGAATTTGCGGTGCTGTTGGCTCGGCAAGACAACCGCGAGCGAGCCATTTTTTATGCGCAGGAATCTATTCGTATTTTTGAAAGTATCGGTGATGCGGACGGCGTAAAACTCGCCAAAGACACGTTGAGTCGCATAAAAAACTGGTGGAGGAAGTTATAGCCATGGAACACACCCCGGTGATGAGCTTGGTATGGCAAATTGCCGCCATCGAAGCCGCAGACAGTCATTATGAATTTATCGAACCGGAGCATTTTTTTGTGGCGCTCTGCAAATTAGAAGGTTTCGCCAATGTTACCCGCTTGCGCAGTTTGGGCGTGCCGGAATCGCAGGTTTCCACCGTCGAAGCTGAAATCGATTTGCTGATGGGACTTTTTCAGCGATATGGGGTGAAAACGACCATGTTTCGCCACGAACTGCGGCAAACCCTGGGCGATGGTGGTTTCCGCCCGCCCGCCGACGCGGAAGATATTGTGCTTCATCGTTCCGAAAATAGCCGGAAAGCATTTGAAATCGCGCTGAAAATTGCCCAAAAACGCAATGCCGACCAACTTGCGATTTTTCATCTGCTGGCCGGATTGCTGGCCGTACCGAGCGGGTCGCTGACGAAGTGGCTGCAAGCGCACGGCGTGAACACCGTTGGCTTGCGTCAATCTGCCGAAACCACCGTGCTGGTCAGCGGGCAAGTGCAATCGCCGCCGACACCCCCACCGCCGCAACCGGCAACACCTTCGACCACCCCGTTGGCAACCGCCCCGCTGCCCGATGACCACCTCAGTCAGTATGCGTTTGATATTTCGTCGCAGGCCCGCCAAATGGCGAATCCCCCCGGTATGATGCCCGGAAAAACATTGCAGGCGGTGGTGGATATTCTCAACCGAAATGTTAAAAACAACCCGCTCATCCTTACCGAAACGCCGCAATTGGCCCGCCAACTGGTTTATCATTTGGCATGGCATTTCGCCCACGACCCGGATTTTGATAACTGGAAAAAATATGCCATTTTTCAAGCCGATTTGAGTGCATTGGCCGAAAAAATCACATATCAGGGGCAATTTGCCGACCGATTTCAAAAGTTGTTGCAGGAAATTACCGGCCAAACAGATGTGATTTTGTTTATAGACAATATCGAGACGATTATTGGTTCCGGAACGGTGCATGTGGATATGGATGCGGTGATTGAAACGCTGGTCAGTGTGTTGGCCAGCGGTGCGGTGCGGTGCATCGGCTCGACCGACCCAGAGGAATATCACCGGTACATCCGCCGCAGCGATACGCTGGCGCGGCTGTTCACGCCGCACGCCGTTAAATCGAGCATTCCCGTGGCGAATATTCCCGAACCGACGGCTTTCAACCGCCCGACACAACCCGCACCAACCGCGCCAGCGGCATCACGTCCGCCGCGTCAACCTGCAAAACCAAAAATGATTTTCGATAAAGAACCGGCTTCGTCTGCGCCGCGCGGCAATCCGCTGGTTGACCATTTGATGCAGGGATTGCAGTCGCACGCCAAACGGTTCGGGGTGACGGTGGAACTGTCGGATGGGGCGCGCGCCGCGCTGGCACAACTGGCGGCACAGGGAAACGCCAGCGCCAACCTGCGAGAAACCTTCGTGTCGCAAATTGAAAATGCACTGGGGGGAATGATTTTGCGCGGGGATGTGGATTTTGGGCAAACCGTGCGGGTGGAAACGAGCCGTGATGGGTTTATATTGCAGCGAAGTTAGGGTGAGTTGACGTTTCATTGTTTGCCGGGATAAACGCATCCTGAGTAGCGATTTGCGCCGCAAATCGCGTATCGAAGGGCGTTTATCCCACTGATTTCCACCCTTCGATACGCCCTGCGGGCTACTCAGGGTGAGAAATCGGCAAACGTGAACAGAACCTAGTTATCAGCAATCAGTGGTCAGCGGATCAGCACAGTTCTATCCCTATCTCTATCTCTTTCGCCCACCGCGAATCAGCAAATGACCAATCTTCAATCCCCAATCACCAACCGCCAATAATCTGCGCGGCGAGCGCACGCTCTTCCGCCGCCGATGAAATTTCGCCGTCCAGCCGGGCATCGCGGATGGCATCCAAAACTTGGCCCAGTTGCGGCGACGGTTTCAG
>JANTHQ010000212.1 GCA_024762375.1 Anaerolineaceae bacterium | reverse complement strand
CAAATGAAAATGCTATTTTTTGCATGGGTATGGCTCATCCGGTTGCACGCAAATTAGCGACCACCATGATTGCAAGCCTCACCCGCGAGGATACAACTATGGCGCTCGCCAACGACAGATACAACACAGATTAAAAACCATACGCATGACCATCTCGCATTACTCAAATTTATGATGTCATAATACCAGTATTTTCGGCTTCGTCAAATTTTAAAAGAAGCCTAACAGCGTGGGGTCTTCCATCAATTCCGGTTTCCACTGTTCCGGCAAAACTTCCACTTTTACTTCTTTTCCCCCAACTGTTTTTTCGGCAACTTCTTTTATCTGCTGCACCAGCCACGGGCCGTAGGGGCAGAAGGGAGTCGTCAAAATCATTTTTAGGTCAATCGGCTCCGCATCCAAATCGATACTTTTTATCAGGCCCAATGCCACCACATCCAAGTGCAGTTCGGGATCCATTACTACCCGCAGGGCTTCTTTTACATCGTCCGGGGTTACAGTTGTACTTCCGGTCATAAGTCACTCCTCGTTACAATTTTTTACGTTTACCAGTCGTCGTCTTCGTCTTCCAATTCATCCAGATGGTCCAGTCCGTAAATACTTGCTTTCAGCACTTTCAGCGACAATAACGCACATTTCATTCGCACGGGACCAATGGGGATACCCAGATTTTCTAAAATATCTTCTTTGCTGATTTTTTTGGCTTCTTCCAGTGGCATCCCCTGCAATTGCTCCATCAGCATCGATGCACTAGCCTGACTGATAGCGCAGCCGTGCCCGGAAAATGTCGCTTTTTCGATGATGCCACCATCATTCACCAGCAAATCAATCTGGATTTCATCGCCGCACACGGGATTGTGTTCTTTGTGGCGATGTGTGTGCGGTTCCAGCACCCCTTTAAAACGGGGTTTTCGGTAGTGGTCTAAAATATTTTCTCGATACAGGTCATCCATGATGCCACCAACAATTATAATGAAAAAATTTGTCGCGCTGCGTCGAGCGCATCTGCCAGTCGGTCAACTTCTTCCGGTTTGTTGTAAATATAAAAACTGGCACGCGCACTCGCAGAAATGCCCAGCTTATCGTGCAACGGCTGGGCGCAATGATGCCCGGCGCGAATAGCGATATTTTCGGCGTTGAGCATGCTCGCCAAATCGTGTGGGTGAATGTCGCCAAAGGTGAACGCCACCGCCCCACCCCGCAGTTCAGGATTCATCGTGCCTAAAATTTGCACGCCTTCCACCCGACTCAACCGGTCGAGCGCATAGGTCGTCAGTTCGATTTCATGCTGGCGAACAGCATCCATACCCAAATTTTTCAGGTAATCCACCGCAGCGCCCATACCGATGGCTTGTGCGATGGCGGGCGTGCCGGCTTCAAATTTCCATGGCAGCTGATTCCATTCAGCGCGGTCGAAGTGGACTTCGTTTATCATGTCGCCGCCGGTTAAAAATGGCGGCATGTTCGCCAGCAGCGATTTTCGCCCCCACAATGCACCGATGCCACTCGGCGCGAGCATCTTGTGTCCTGAAAATGCAAGAAAATCGCAATCCAGCGATTGCACATCGGTGGGTAAATGGGGTACACTCTGCGCACCATCCACCAGCACAACCGCACCGATTTCGTGCGCCAACGCAATCATTTCTTGTGCGGGGGTAATTGTGCCCAACACATTGCTCATCAGAGTGAATGCCACCAGTTTTACCGATGGCGACAGCATCTTTTTGTATGCCGCCATATCCAGCAATCCATCGGCGGTGGTGGGCACAATAGCGAGCGTCGCGCCGGTGCGGCGGGCAACTTGCTGCCACGGCACCAAATTGGCGTGATGCTCCATATCGGTGACCAAAATGGTGTCGCCGGGATGCAAGTTTTCTAACCCCCAACTATACGCCACCAAATTGATTGATTCGGTGGCATTGCGGGTGAAAATCAATTCGCGCCAACTTTTGGCATTGATGAAACGCGCCACTTTTTTTCGGGCACGTTCAAATTCATCCGATGATTTTTCGCTGAGGTCATAAATACCGCGATGCACATTGGCATAATATTCGCGGTAGCACGTATCTACGGCATCAATGACGGCTTGTGGTTTTTGCGAACTGGCTGCACTGTCAAGATAGACCAGCGGTTTGCCATTGATTTGCTGGTGTAACACCGGAAAATCCCGGCGGATGGCGTCAACGTCGAACATGCTTCATCCTTAATTTAACGGGGATATCTTACCTCAATCACCGATTTCATACAAACATTACAGACGTGTGACCAGTTTTTTCTCAACCGCAGCCATCAATCGTTCGCGGACACGTTCGTTACCCATGCGGGCAAAAACGGTCTCGAAGAAGCCTTCGACAATCATCTGGACAGCGGTACTGCGCGGAATGCCACGACTCATCAGGTAGAAAATGTACTCCTCTTCCACCTGACTGATGGTAGCGGCATGACTGGCACGCACGTCATTGGCATCAATTTCCAACGCGGGGATAGAATCGGCGCGGCAGGTATCATCCAAAAGTAGGTTTTGATTTTTAAGGTACGAATTGGTCAACTGACCAGTGGGGTCAATTTTTATCATACCGATGAAAATGGCGCGAGCCTGATCTTTCAGCGCGCCGTGCAGCAGCAAATCGCCGCTGGTGGAATAGCCGATATGGCGCATCATGGTATCAAGGTCAACATGCTGTTTTTGGTCCAGAAAATAGACGCCATTGCATTCGGTGTTTGCACCGTCGCCAATCAATTCGGTGTCGATGAATGTTTTGGTCAGATGGCTACCCAACTCGCCCAAATCCCAATAGACATTGCTGTCTTCGTGAGCCAAAGCGCGTTTGGTATTGAAGTTGTACACGTTGTGCCCCCACTGCTGGACATCGACATACCGCACAGACGCATTCGGCTGGGCAATAATTTCGACCACACCCACAGCCAGTCCGGTGTCGGCATCATTTAAAGATGCTGTTTCTTCAATGTAATCCACTTGGGACGATTCTTCGGCAATGATGAGTGTGCGATGGATGCTACTGGCTCCAACACCATCAAGCGCGATAGCGGTTTGGAACGGGAATTCGACGGCCACGTTTTTGGGCACATACAGAAAAACCCCATTTTGCCATAACGCGGCATTCAGTGCAGCAAATTTACCGTCCGATGGCGGTACGGCTTTTGCCATCAAATGCTGCTGCACCAAATCGGCGTGCTGTTGAGCCGCAGTGCGCAAATCGGTAAAAATTACGCCTTTTTCCACCAGCGCGGGATCCATTTCGGCGAAAATCAGCTGCCCGTTGACCATCGCCAGCCGTCCGGCGGCTTCTTTATCGGTATCGAGCAAATTTTGCAGCGATTGCGGCAGCTCGCTCAATGCGGAAACGGGTTTCACCGATGGCACAACATCCAGCGAGAAATCTGCCCAGCGAACACGTTTCAGGCTGGTGCGCCGCCATGGCTCGTCGCTGGTGGTGGGCATCGGGGTATCTTCAAAAACGCTCCATGCAGCGGTGCGTTTTGCGGCCAGCCACGCCGGTTCATTTTGCGCGGCGGCAAAGGCATTAAAAACCTCTTTGGTAAAAATTGTTGTATCTTTTGTTTTTTCAAGCATGGTCATAACGATTATCCTACCGAGCCTTCCATTTCGAGTTCAATCAGGCGGTTCATTTCCAGCGCATATTCCATCGGCAACTCTTTGACAATCGGTTCGATGAACCCGCTGACAATCATACTGGCGGCTTGCTGTTCGCTAATACCGCGACTCATCAGGTAGAAAAGTTGCTCTTCTGAAACTTTGGTGACGCTGGCTTCGTGCCCGATGCTGACGTTGTTATCTTCAATTTCCATGTACGGGAATGTGTCGGATGCAGATTGGTCATCAAGGATGAGTGCATCACACACCACATTGCTTTTGCTGTTTTTCGCACCGCGCGCGACTTTTAACAATCCGCGATAGCTGGCGCGTCCGCCCGATTTACTGATAGATTTACTGGTAATAACCGAGCTGGTATTCGGCGCGAAATGGATGATTTTCGCACCGGCATCCTGCACCTGCCCTTTGCCGGCAAATGCAATCGAAAGAACTTCGCCGTGCGCGCCTTCTTCCATCAGCCAGACGGCGGGATATTTGGTGGTTAATTTTGAACCAAGATTGCCGTCAACCCATTCCATGGTGGCGTTTTTGTATGCCACAGCGCGTTTGGTAACCATGTTATAGACATTGGTTGACCAGTTTTGAATGGTGGAGTAACGGCAGCGACCGCCTTCTTTTACAATAATTTCCACCACCGCCGAGTGCAGGCTGTCAGTGGAATAGGTGGGCGCGGTACAACCTTCTACGTAGTGAACATACGCGCCTTCTTCGACAATAATAAGGGTGCGCTCGAACTGGCCCATGTTTTGTGCATTAATGCGGAAATACGCCTGCAACGGCAAATCCACATGAACGCCTTTGGGCACATACACAAAACTCCCCCCCGACCAAACAGCCGTGTTGAGGGCGGCAAATTTGTTGTCGGAATAAGGGATAACCGTGCCGAAATACTCACGGACGATATCTTCATGGTCACGCAGCGCCTCGCCGGGGTCCAGGAAAATCACGCCCTTCGATTCCAACTCTTTTTTGATGTTGTGATAAATAACTTCACTTTCATACTGTGCACCCAC
>JANTHQ010000211.1 GCA_024762375.1 Anaerolineaceae bacterium | reverse complement strand
TTTGATGATGGGCATATCGCTTTGACGCCCCAACGCCAGCAACACGCCAATGGGGAACGATGCTACAATGCCGAAAATTGCCAGCACAAACGTTAGTAACAAGCCACCCCATTTACTGTATTCCACCTGTGGTAACGCTGTTGAGCCGGCGAAACCTGCCAAGAAATACCAAATGGGCAACGGCGAAATAATCCATACAAACGTCATCGCGCGCCGCAGTTTTTTGTTATCCGAGCGGTACACAAAGACGCTGATGATAGCCAACAGTACGATGACACCGATCGACGTGAAAACCCGCCAGTTTTGGTTTTGGGGATACGGGCCGTGAATGAGGATCAGCACGTTGGTAGTAATTGCCCGCCAGTTGGCTTCCGTTACAGCCCATCGAATGGACGGAACAAGCACAATGTACAGGATAAATAGCGACAAGAAAGTGAGGATAGAGTTAATCCACGAGCTGAACAGGTTATGCTTCATCCAACCCAGCACACCTACTTCAGTGCGTGGCGGGGCTTCATATACGGTACTGACATCTGTTGCAGTCGTCATCTATCGCTCCTTAATTTTCACACGGCTATTGATGAAGTTCATTATCACCGAAATGGTCAAACTGAGGGTAAGGTAGGTAGCCATCAACATTAAAATGACCTGCACCGATTGCCCGGACTGGTTGAAGGTGGTGTTCGCCACCGCGAACAAATCCGCATACCCCACCGCAATAGCCAAACTGGAGTTTTTCGCCAAATTGAGGTATTGGTTTGTCAGTGGGGGGATGATAACCTGCAATGCCTGCGGCAAAATAATCAGTTGCAGACTTTGCGATTGGGTTAACCCCAGCGCTGTCGCAGCTTCGCGCTGCCCTTTCGACACGGCTTGAATACCGGCGCGCACAACTTCACCGATATATGCGCCGGTGTATAGCACCAACCCCGATAACACCCCGAAAAATTCGGGGGTCATCACCATACCGATATATTTTTGATTTTCATCCTTGGCATAGTTAAAACCTTTGATGAACGGCTCTTGGTACAACAACGGATGCGTGATGAAAATTCCAACACCGCCGACCACCACAAAGCCCAATAGAACATACCACCACGAGAAGGCAGGCCGCCCGGTAGTGGGATAGGTTCGGTTACGGAAGTACCATATCACCCCGGCGACAATCACGGCGGCAACCAGATATGGCACCCATGCTGAAAAGGTTTCGGTCGGTTTGAACCACGGAATTGCAACCCCGCGATTATTCAGCATAATGCGCCCGCCAAATGCCCGCAAGGTGTTTTCTCGCTGTGGCAGTTGCAACAGCACACCGGCGTAAATGAAGAAGAGTAACACCAACAGCGGCACATTTCGCATCAATTCAACAAACGCGCGCGCCAGCGTACTCAACAGCCAGTTTGTTGACAACCGCGCCACGCCAACCACCAGCCCTAAAAGTGTCGCGAAAAATATACCCAAGACGCTGACTAAAAGTGTATTCAGCGCACCGACCAAAAATGCTCGGCCATATGTATATGTTCTGTCGTATGGGATAAGGTGTTCGGAAATATCGAAACTGGCTGTGTTGCCCAAAAAGTGAAAATCTGTGGCGCTCAATCCGCGCGATTCGATACCGGCTGCGGCATTATTGCCCAACCAGCCCAAAATTGCCAGCACAATCGCCAAAACCACCAACTGCCCGGCGACCGAAATGGCGCGAACATCTTTGGTTCGATACGCAACAAATGCACCGGCAAAAATTCCGACAAATTGTGCAATTTGCGGAGTCAGCAGGAAGTTGAATATCGCAACCAGAAAGCCGCTGGTTGCCACACTGTTACCCACCGGCGAAAGCACATACGCCTGCAACAACAGCGTCAGATAATATGCCAGATACCCGGCAGGCAATGCCAACGACATAATTCCGATATTTCGCCGAACGATTTTTCGGTTTTTATCGCCGTGCGTTGGATATGCACCCAAATACAAAATCCAGCCCAATGGCGGTATCAAAAAACTGTACGCATACAGCATATATTCCGAGAAAAGCTTGCGCCATTGTTGCCAGTTTCGAGACAACCACAGCATCGCCAACCCCAGCACAATGAACAGCAAACCATTTTGCAGATATTTAGTCTTGGCAGCGTTGGCTGTCTCCAGCTGACGGGTATATAAACTGACTTCTTCTGCTTTTGATAATCCTTGCTCTCTATCAACACGAGCCTGGGCGATTGCTTCCGGGTCGAGAAGCCGCCAATTGTTTATGTTTACCACGCCATAGACCAGCAGCACTATCCCCAGCAGTATAAAAAAGTACGTAACCAAACGGGTTGGCGCAAACATACTCACTGCAGGCTCAGCATCACCGGGCTGGCGGATTGCTGTGTTGCTCATAAGCATCTCCTGTTATACAGGTTAGATATTGCTCGATCCAAGGGTCAAAATTCAAAGTGTTTCAAATGCTGACCTCTGGAGCATTGATGGATAATGACACAGCCCAACGAGATTGTTGGGCTGTGTCACTTTTTTCGCCGTGACGGCGATTATTTCGATTTAGCGGAAAGGCGGTGCGTACAGCAAACCACCGTCAGTCCACAGGCTGTTCAAACCACGCGGTACGTTGAAGGGGGTATCGGGGCCGAGGTTGCGATTGTAAATTTCTTCGTAGTTGCCAACTTCGCGGATGACATTGGCGCAGAAGTCATTGTCCAAGCCCAAACCTTTACCCAGTTCGCCTTCCACGCCGAGCATACGGCGGACGTTGGGGTCTTCGGCGGTTTTCGCCATTTCATCAACGTTGGCGGAAGTGACACCAAATTCTTCACCGGAGAAGGTACAGTAAACGGTCCAGTCGATGATGTCAGCCCATTGGTCGTCGCCATGTGCATAGGCGGGGCCGAGCGGTTCTTTGGACATGGTCACGTCCAAAATGATGTGATCATCGGGGTTGGCGAGTTCTTGTTTCTGCGAAATCAAACCGGATTTATCGGTGGTGAACCCGTCACAGTTGCCGGCTTCGTACGCGGCGATGGTGCTGGGAGCATCGGGGAAGACTTTGGGGGTGTAATTGATGCCGCGCAGAGCCATTTGGTCGGCCAGGTTCAACTCGGTGGTGGTACCGGTTTGCACACAGATGCTGGCGCCTTCCATATCTTCCAACGTTTTGATACCGCTATCTTTGCGGACCATCATACCTTGCCCATCGTAGAACGTGGTGGGGCCAAAGTTCGCGGACCATTCGGTGTCGCGGCTGAGGGTGTAGGTGGTGTTACGAATGAGCACGTCAATTTCGTTGGTTTGCAGCGCGATGGGGCGGTCACTGGCACTCAACGGACGAATTTCCAGTGTGGAGTCATCGGCCACACCAAAGATTGCCACGGCGACGGCTTTACAATAGTCGATATCGAAACCGGAGAACGAGCCGTCATCGGCCAACACGCCGAAACCTGCCAGGTTGGCGTTGCCGCCGCAAATCAGTTTCCCTCGTTTGCGAACGGTATCAAGGCGGCTTTCAGAAGGTTCTTGCACTTCTACCACCTGCGGTGATTCTTGTACTTCTTGGGTTTCAGCAACTTGAGCAGCGGTCGGCTGTTCTTGCACTTGCTGCGCCTGGGTTGCAGTGGGTTCTTCCACTTTTTGTACTTCTTGAACCTGCGGCTGCGAACATTGCGCGGCAACCAAGGTGAACAGTGCCAATACGGCCAAGACAATCATTACTTTTTTAACCATAAAACATTTCTCCTTTTGTGTCTCCTCATTTACTGGGGAATGGTTTTATAAACATTTGGTATCAAAGAAATAGTAATTTTTATAAAATGGCAACACCTCCCTTCCAATAGAAAACTGAAATCGGGGCAATTACAATTGTAAAAGTCATCGAGGTGGTTCAAGCGCCCCTCGGCCTATTCGTACACCATTCGTAGGGGTACCGTATATTATCCGTTTACAGAATATCAAAAATTATAACACAAAATTGATATCAGTCAACAATAGGTTCAGTCCAAATTGATTTTGTCTATTTTTTGCCGTTGACGATTGTGCCGACATATGCTATACTCCCCCGCATTCAACCCCCAACCGAAAAGGAGTTTTTATGAGCACCGTCAAATACCTGCTACCGGAAGACCGTATTCCGAAACAATGGTACAACATTCAAGCCGATTTACCCGAACCTGCGCCGCCGGTTCTCCACCCCGGCACGGGACAACCCATCACCCCCGATGACCTCGCCCCGCTGTTTCCAATGGATTTGATTCTGCAGGAAGTCAGCACCGAGAAATTCATCGAAATTCCCGAACCCGTGCGCGAAATCTACCGCCAATGGCGGCCCACCCCGCTCTTCCGCGCCCGGCGGCTGGAAAAAATGCTCGACACCCCCGCCCGCATTTATTACAAATACGAAGGCAGCAGTCCCGCCGGTTCGCACAAACCGAACACCGCCGTGGCGCAAGCCTTCTATAACAAAAAAGCGGGCGTCAACAAACTTTCAACCGAAACCGGCGCCGGGCAATGGGGCTCGTCGCTGGCGATGGCCTGTTCATTTTTCGATATGGAATGCGAAGTGTACATGGTGCGCGTCAGTTACGACCAGAAACCGTATCGCCGCGGGTTGATTCAGGCTTTCGGCGCGACGGTGTACCCCAGCCCCAGCGACCGCACCAACGCCGGACGCGCCATTTTGGCGGAACACCCCGATT